>DATCGT010000099.1:0-7476 GCA_036508775.1 Tepidiformaceae bacterium
GCAGCACTTCGACATGCGTGTGGATGTCCTCGAGTTCAGGCCGCCAGGTGACCCGCCCCGCGCGAAAGTCATCGAGCACCAGCGCGAGGCCCGAGACGATCGCGTCCGCGTCAGCCCCAGGGATGACGCCCTGCGCACCCAGCATCCGTGCGTGAGCAACGGAACCGGCGATGTCGTATTCGTAGAGCCCCTCGTCCACACCCGCCGTGTAAGCAGCGGTCAGCGCATCCATGTCGCCTTCGAAACGCCCGCCCCAGGTCCGCTTCTCGCCGGCCATCAGGCGACCACCTGCAACTCTGGTATCACGAGAAGTTCGCTCAGTTCATCAAACGTGTAGTCCGGGACCACGCCCTCAGCATCGGCTGGCGAGCGTCGCCACGCGGCTGGCATCCCCACTGCCTGGGCTCCGGCGATGTCTTCCGCGAGCGAATTGCCCACCATCAGGCCCTCCATGGGGCGAATACCCAGTCGGTCCAGGGCGAAATCGAAGATCGCCCGGTGCGGCTTGAGGTAGCCGACCTCGACGGAGACCGCCTCGGCATCCCACCCGATGTCGAGGCCCGCATCGCAGAGGTCCGACCGGAAGCGCTCGCCACCGAAGGCCCGGTTCGTGACGACCGCCAGGCGAAAGCCGCGTCGACGCAACTCGGTGAGGACGGCAGCGGCATCGTCGTACGGCGCTTTGCCGCCTTCGACCCCGGAGATGTAGGTGGCTTCGAGCAAGGCACCGGCGCACTCGCGGCTCAAGGACAGTCCCAGCGTCTCCAGCGCCTGTCGCGAGACCTCGCCGTAGTCGGGTTCGACCCGGTCCGTCGCTCGCGCGGCGCGCATCGCATCTTCCATCGCCGTCCAGGCAGTCCGCGCCACAAGCGCGGGGTCGTCGTACCTGATGCCCAGTGCATCGAGGAACGCTGCCGCCCGATCGGCGGCACGACGGCGAAATTGCTCGGCGGGCGGAGCCGCGCGGGAGTGCCAGAGCGTGTCACCAATGTCGAACAGGATTGCGCGAAACGGCATGCGAATTGCGGGCACCCTGGGGAATTCCGATCGGCCTTGGGAGGCTTGCCCGGGAACCAATCATGTCACGCGGCCTCTGTGGGAACAACGAAACAGCCTGCGGGCCAGCACCCTTAGGGGAGTGCTTTTCGCCGCGAGGTACAATACATCGATGCGATTGCACCCTTCGCGCCTTTTCACCGTTGAACCTTCGCTGCCAGCGGCACTGGAACCCTTGCGAGCGATTGCGGCGAATTTCTACTGGGCATGGAGTCCCGACGCCATCGCCCTCTTCGAACATATGAGCCGTGACGCCTGGCACGCCTCCGGCCACAACCCGGTCCGCTTCCTCCAGACCTTCCCGCTCGAAGAACTTGAACGGCTCGCGAAGGACCAGAACCTCGTGACGCAGACGCAGGCGGTCCACAACGAACTGCGGGAGTACCTCTCCCATCAGCCCGATCCCGTGGCTCCGAATCTCTCCGAGCGGGATTGCGTGGCCTATTTCTCTCTCGAGTTCGCCCTGGCGGCCAGCCTCCCCGTGTACTCCGGCGGACTCGGGGTACTCGCGGGCGATCACCTCAAGTCAGCCAGCGACATGGGCCTCCCCCTGGTCGGCATCAGCCTCCTCTACCGCGAGGGGTACTTCCAGCAGGTTCTCGCCCAGGACGGCTGGCAGCACGAGGAGTACAGCGACATCGATATCGCTGCCCAGCCCCTCGTCCAGGTCCTCGACGACTCCGGTGCCCCGCTGATGCTCAGCGTGCCGATTGCCGGCCGCGATGTCCGGATCGCCATCTGGCGCCTCGATGTCGGCCGGAGGCCGCTGTTCCTCCTCGATTCCGACGTGGAATCCAACTCCGAAGCCGACCGCGCCCTTTGTGCCCGTGTCTACGGTGGCGACATCGAGACGAGGATCCAGCAGGAGATCATCCTCGGGATCGGCGGCATCCGCGCTCTGAAAGCGATGGGGCTCCATCCTGCCGTCTGCCATATGAACGAGGGCCATTCCGCCCTCCTCGGCCTCGACCGCATCCGCATCCTCATGGAAGAGATGGGCCTGACTTTCGACGAGGCACGCCTGCCCATCAGCGCCGCGACAGTGTTCACCACACACACGGCAGTCGCCGCCGGGATCGACCTGTTTCCGCCTGAACTCATTCAGAAGCACCTCGGCGCCTACTACGCAGCCATGGGACTCGACGACCGTGCCTTCCTCGGCCTCGGGCGCTCCAACCCGGACGACCCACACGAGCCCTTCTCGATGGCACTCCTCGGCCTCCACCTGAGCGGCTTCCGAAACGGCGTCTCGAAGCTCCACCGCACCGTCTCCCAACAGCTGTGGGAGGGGACCTGGCCGAACCTGCCACAGGTCCAGGTACCCATAGATTCGATTACCAACGGTGTCCACCTGCCCACATGGGTCTCGCACGACATGGGCGAGATCTACGACCGCGCGGTCGGCCCCCAGTGGCGCCAGCAGCCCTGCGATCCCGCCGCCTGGCAGCGCCTGCACGACGTCCCCTCCGACGAGATCTGGAACGCGCACGTGGCGCAGCGTCGCCGGCTCATCACGCGAGCGCGACAGCAGAACCGCGAATCGGCGGCACGACGCGGCGTCTCTGGCTCTGAGGCGGGGGGGGCGCTTGATCCGGACGTCCTGACCATCGGTTTCGCGCGACGCTTTGCCTCCTACAAGCGCGCCACGCTGATCTTCCGCGACCCCGAGCGGCTGGGTCGGATCCTCAACAACGCTTCCCGGCCGGTGCAGTTCATCTTCGCCGGCAAGGCACACCCGCGGGACGAACCGGCCAAGCAACTGATCCGCGAAGTCGTGGAACACAGCCGCCGACCCGAATTCCGCGACCGCCTGGTCATCCTCGAACGCTACGACCTCGACCTCGCCGCTGACCTGGTCCAGGGTTGTGACGTCTGGCTCAATACGCCCCTCCGCCCGCTCGAAGCCAGTGGCACGAGCGGCATGAAGGCCGTGGCGAACGGCGCCCTTCACCTCAGCGTCCTCGACGGCTGGTGGGCCGAGGCGTACCAGCCCGGTCTCGGCTGGGCGATCGGTGGCGGGCGCACCGATGAAGACCCCGATGTCCAGGACATCTTCGACTCTGAGTCGCTCTACCAGTTGCTCGAAGCCGAGGTCGTCCCGGCGTTCTACGACCGCGACCCGGACGGTATCCCCCGGCGCTGGATCGATCGCATGAAGCGCTCTATCACTGCCTACTCCCCCGTCTTCAACACGAACCGGATGGTCACGGAGTATGCGCAGCGAGCCTACGCCTCGGCCGCCGAGAGCTACGCCAACCTGAGGGAAGGCCGCGGCACACGCGCCCGAGACCTGTCGGCCTGGCTGACCCGGGTTCGAGCTGGCTGGCAGGGCATCAAGATCTGCGCCGTCGAAGACGACGCTCCCCCGGTGGTCGCCGCCGGCGGACCACCGGTCACGGTGACCGTGCAGATCCACCCGGGCAACCTGGTTCCCTCCGACCTGCGCGTCGAGGTCGTGACGGGTGGCATCGATGCGAACGGCGAGCTCCTTCCGAACGCGACGATCGGTGCCGGCTTCCTTGGAGTCAGCGAGGACGGCGTCTGCCGCTATACCGCCGTCTTCCGGCCTGGTGCCGGCGGCCGGGCTGGCTACGCCGTTCGCGTGCTTCCCCAGAACCCCGACCTCCACGATCCGTTCATGACCGGCCTGGTCATCTGGGCCTGAGGAAGGACAACCGATGACGACTGGCAGTACCACCTTCGTGCTCCACACCCACCTCCCCTACTGCCGCCTGGCTGGCCGGTGGCCTCACGGCGAGGAGTGGCTCCACGAAGCGATGCTCGAGTGCTACCTTCCTCTCCTCCAGGCATTTCGAAGGCTCGCTGCCGGCACTCAGGGATCTCTTGGCGTCACCATCAACATGACGCCCATCCTGGCTGAGCAACTCGGCGACCCCACGGTCATCGAGCACTTCCGCGGCTACATTGCGGGCCGCGTCGAGAGGGCACGTTCGGACGTCCAGCGCCTCGCGACTTCGCCTGCCGGCCTCCCCGAATCCACGGCGATGTTCCATGCCGGGCGCTACGAGGCCACCCGTGCCTTCTTCGAAGACACACTCCATGGCGACCTGCTCGACGGCCTCGCTGACCTCGAGGCCAGCGGCCACATTGAAATCGCCACCAGTGCCGCGACCCACGGCTACCTGCCGCTGCTCGTCGACGAAGACGCCATCCGCTTCCAGGTGAAGACAGGCGTCGAGTCCCATCGCCGTAACTTCGGGCGCGCCCCACGGTCGTTCTGGCTTCCCGAATGCGCCTACCGCCCGGGCCTCGAAGAGTTCCTCGATGAAGCCGGCATCAAGGTCTTCTTCGTCGAAACCCATTTGATCACTGGCGGCCGTGCGCGAGGGAAAGCGTCACACGACGTCGTCGGTCCCTACGACCTTCCCTTCATCGACCCAACCCCGGTAGAACTCCCCGAGCGCCCCCTGACCACCTTCCGCGCCTACCGTGTGGGCGACTCGCGCGTCTCGGTGATCGGCAGGAACGAGCGCACCGGCAAACAGGTCTGGTCCGCCACCCACGGCTATCCCGGCGACCCTGCCTACCGCGAGTTCCACAAGAAGGACGACACCAGCGGGCTCCACTACTGGCGGGTCACCGGTGACAAGGTCGATCTCGGCCAAAAGGCCGAATACGACCCCGCGGCCGCTGCCCGCGTCGCCGAAACGCAGGCGTTGCACTTCCACGGCGTGGTGAGGTCAGAACTCGAGGCCTACCAGCAATCGGCCGACGAGCCGGGCCTCGTCCTCCAGTCGTACGACACCGAACTCTTCGGCCACTGGTGGCTCGAAGGCGTCCAATGGCTTGAAAGCGCAATCCGCGGACTCGCCGAGGACCCCGACCTGCAGCTCATCACCGCTGGCGACTATGTTGCGGCGAATCCGCCCGCCCAGAAGATCAACCTCCCCGAGGGATCCTGGGGCGACGGCGGCGACCACCGCACCTGGGACAACGCCGGGACATCAGCAACGTGGCCCGAGATCCGCGCCCGGCAGGCACGAGCCCGCTCTCTTCTCACCATCGACACGCCCGCTTCCCGTCAGCTGGCACGCGAACTCCTCCTGCTCCAGTCGTCCGACTGGCAATTCCTGATGACAACCGGGCAGGCGCACGACTACGCCGTCGAGCGATTCAACTCCCACTGCCAGCGCTTCGATGCGCTTGCCGACGCCATGACGGACGGTTCAGCCGCGGCCGCCAGCCTGGTTGCCGATTACGGCTGGCTCGATAACCCATTTCCCACCATCAATCCGCTGAACTACCGCCCCCTTCCATCCCCGGTTCGTGCCTGACCGATGACTGTCTGGGCCCAGCTCCTTCACTTCTATCAGCCACCGACCCAGACGCACGACATCCTGCGCAAGGTCGTGAACGAGTCCTATCGGCCGCTCATGCGCGTCCTCTCCGGTTTCCCCAACGCGCGGGTGGCGGTCAACATAAACGCCGTCCTCACCGAGATGCTCGTCGAACACGGCTACACCGATGTGATCGACTCCCTGCACCAGCTCTCCATGAGCGGCCAGGTCGAATTCGTGGGCAGCGGCCGTTTCCACCCCATCCTCCCGTTGATTCGCCCCAGCGAATGTGACCGCTCGATCCACGAGAATGGCGACATCAACCGGCACCACTTCAAGAACGCCTGGAACCCCGTTGGCTTCTTCCCGCCGGAGATGTGCTGGGGGCAGGAAATCGCCGCCCCAATCGCCCGCTACGGCCATCGCTGGGTCATCCTCAGCGGCGTCGCCTGCCCGGAGCCGTGGCCGACCGATCTCGTCTACCGGACGCGAGCGGGCCGGGCCTCCCTGAATGTGCTCTTCCGCGATGACGTCCGCAGCAACCGTATCTCCTTCCGCCAGACGAGTGCCGAGAGTTTCCTTGAAGACGTTGCCAGCGTCGGTGCCGACAACGACCAGCCAACGTACGTCGTGACCGCCATGGACGCCGAAACCTACGGCCATCATCTCCCTGGCTGGGAGGAAGAATTCCTCGCGACCACCTTCGAGCTGATGTCCCACCCCAAAGGTCCGTTCGGGCATGTCAGGCCGGTGCTCCCTTCGGAAGTAGCGAGCGCTTTCCCCACGGGACCTTCGATTACCCCCCGGCCCTCATCGTGGAGCACGTCCGAACAGGACATCGCCCAAAACAACCCCTACCCACTCTGGAAGGCACCCGGCAATCAGGTCCACGCCCTCCAGTGGGACTACGTCGAGCACTGCGTTGATCTTCTCGCGATCGCCCGCCACCATGCCCACAACAAGGAAGCCCGGAAATATGCGGCTCTATCCGAGGAGCGGCTTCAGCCCGCGTTGCACAGCTGTCAGTTCTGGTGGGCCAGCCGCCGCCCGATGTGGAACGTCACCATGATTCATCACGGCCTCGTCCTCCTCAGCGAGGCGCTCCTCTATGCCGCCAAGTCGATCGGCTGTGGTTCTGCCCCGCCTCTCGTGAAGAGAGAGGTCGACTGGCGCATGGCCGCAGCCAACGACATTCGCTGGGCCATTGATCGAGAGCTCCTGAAGCCCGATCCCGCATGAAGATTCTCTTCGCAGCTTCGGAAGTGCAGCCCTTTTCCAAGGTCGGCGGCCTCGCTGATGTTGCCGCCGCCCTCCCTGCACGTCTCCGGGAGATTGGGCATGACGTGCGGGTGGTTTCGCCCTGCCACGCGAGCTCACTCGCGGCGTTCTCCGCCTCCAACAACAAGAGGACGCTCGCCGTGCAGCTGCCCGGCAGGACGGTAGATGTCGAAATCGCGACCGTCATCGGTGACGGCGGCGTGCCGGTCGACCTGGTCCTCGACCACGACTTCTTCGGACGTCCCGCCGTTTACGGCGAACCAGATGACCTCGCCCGCTACCAGTTCTTCTGCCGGGCCATCCTCCAGATGCTCCTGACCGAGAAATGGACGCCCGACGTCCTCCATCTCAATGACTGGCACACCGCGCCACTCGCTTTCGGACTGCGCAACATAGCCTGGAAATTCCCCATCCTTCGCGGCATCGCTTCGGTCATGACGATCCACAACCTGCGATACCGCGGCCCCGATGACCTCAACGACTATCTCTCGCAGGCCATCTACTACAGCGACGTGATCACCACCGTGAGCCCGACCTACGCCCGTGAGATCCTCACGCCGGCCTACGGCGAGGGGCTCGAATCACTGCTCGAACTCCGCAAGGATTCCCTCTGGGGCATCGTCAACGGCCTGAACTACGCCACCTTCAACCCCCGCACCGATCCGGAACCCCCCTTCCCGTTTGATCTCTCAACACTGGAGATCCGCAGTCAGAACCGGGTCGCGCTGCGCGCAGAGCTCGGCCTGTACGACACTCAGGGGCCGATCGCGGCAGTCATCTCACGCCTCACCGAACAAAAGGGCATCGACCTGGTGCTCCAGGCCCTCCCGAAACTGTTGGCGAG
>DATCGT010000100.1:0-7373 GCA_036508775.1 Tepidiformaceae bacterium
TACCGCGGCCTGCCAGACCTCAGGTGTCATGTAGTCGGGCTGGCTTGAAACAAGACGTACAGAGAACAGCAAATCTACGACTCCGCGCCGATCGGGCGCAGACAAGATTATACCCGTGCGCTGGATCTCTACGAAAAAGGCGTATTTGCCGGGCTTCAGTGAACGAGGAGGAAGCCGGCGACGAGAAGCCCGTAGGCGATAACGGCGATGCGGAGCCATCTTCGTCCGAGGCGGCGAGCGACGCCGACACCAAGGTAGCCACCGAGAACGGCACCGATAGCCATGATTGCGGCGGGCTCCCACCTTACGGGCCCGAAAACACCGAAATAGACGACCGCGACCGCGTTGATTATGAGCGAGAGCATGCCCTTCAGGGCGTTTGAGTGCTGGATGTCGTCCGGGAGGAGAATGCTCAGGACCGCGAGGGTGATGATCCCGAGGCCCGCTCCGAAGTAAGCGCCGTAGATTGCGAGCACGAAGACCCCGGCCACCAGCGTGACCGGGAGGCGGTCCCCTGCCACGGCTGCGAGCCGGTGCCGCACCGCCCACGAGCTGAGCCGGTCCTGAAAGGCCATGAGCCCGCAGGCGAACAGGATCAGGTAGGGGACGATGACGTCGAACGCGGACTGCGGCGTGGACAGGAGAATCGCAGAGCCTGCGAGCGCGCCGAGCACCGAGGGGGCAACGAGCACGAGAACGCGGTGCCGCTGGCGGCCGAGCTCGGATCGGTAGCCGAACGAGCCGCTGGCATATCCGGGCCAGAGAGCGACGGTGTTGGTCACGTTGGCGGTCTTCGACGCGTAGCCGAAGGCCAGCAGCGCAGGGAAGCTCACAAGCGAGCCGCCGCCCGCGACCGCGTTGATTGCGCCCGCAGCGAAGGCCGCAGCTGCCAGTGCGATGATTTCGAGCAGGCTCACTGGCCGGAAACGGTCGCGGTTCGAACGGCTACACGCCAGCCGGTAGGATGGGGCGATGTCCGAACGCCCGGTGATCACCTTCGACCTCGACGGGGTCCTTTGCCGCCCGCCATTCGGGATCAACCCCGGGCGCGGGCGGAAGAAGCGCCGCGATGCACAGGGCAAGAAGAACCTGCTCTGGCGGACGGAAGGTTGGCGTTACCTGGGCCGCCGGCCAATGGCGGGGGCGATCGAGGGGTTCAAGCTTCTTTCCGAGACTTTCGAATGCAAGGTATTGTCCGCGCGTGGTGAGCAGGCGAGGGACCTGACGGAGCGGTGGTTCCGGCGCTACCTCGGACTGGTGCCAGAAATCCACTTGAGACCCGGGTGGGAGGAGACTTCGGCGCAGTTCAAGGTGCGGATGGTGCAGGAGCTCGGCCCCCAGGCGCACTTCGAAGACGACCCGCACACTGCACTCTGGGTCGCGGATTTCGTGCCGCGGGTGTTCCTGGTCGACTGGGCGCGTAACCGCTGGGTCGAAGATGAGCGGTTGCACCGGATCCGAAGCATTGCCGATGCCGTTCCCACCCTGAGCGGCGGGTCACCGCCGCCGCGAATGCTGTAAGGCGCTGCCGGCTACGGCTGAACGATCGGCTCGGAGATGTAGAGCGCAGCCTGTGACACGCTGGTGGCGATGAGGCCATCGCTCGCGTCGGGACGCGCGAGGAACTGGCACATGCTCAGCAGGTCGAAGACATGTGCGGCGGTCAGCCAGTGCGGCGGCAGGAAGCCTCCCCCGCTCGTGTAGCCTCTCGCGAACGCGTCCAGCCGGGGTGGCGTGGCGAGCCGCGGGTCACGGAAGAACAGCCCGATGTCGAGCAGGGGATAGCCCGCGTCCGCGAACTCCCAGTCGACGATCCCGACGAGATGCCCGTCGCGCATGAGCAGGTTGGACGGCTTGAAGTCGGAGTGAGTGAGTGCGACGCGGCCGGCGATGGGGAGGAGGAGGGGGGATTGGCCCTCGACCCAGGTCCTGCCGCACGCCGCCAGGTCAGACCCCAGCCGCGCAACGACGAGCGGGTCGCTGAGAAGCCGAACGAGGTAACCAATGTAGCCGTCGAAGAGACCGCCCAGTGGCTGTGCGACGTTGAGGTCTGCATCGAGGAAGCCGGGTTCGGCGAAGCGGACGGTCCCGATGGCCGCAAGAGCGGCGCCAATCGGCTCGCAGTTCACAGGCTCGCCGCGGTCAAGGATATCAACGAGTGGTTCGCCGTCGATCCATTCCTGGACCGACCACGGCTCGCCTGGGGCGACGTAGAGATACCGCGGTACCGGAACGATACCGCAGAGGCGGTGTGCAATAGCGGCTTCGCGGGCCGCACCCGTGGAATCGCGCGTGTGGAGGCGGAGCATGACAAGCCGGCCGTCCGCCAGGACGACCCGGTAGTTGGTATTCGCCTCTCCGGTGGTGAGCAGGGTGGCGCTGGACGGAGGTGGCAACAACGCCCGGGCGAGGCGGGCAGCGATTTCGTTGAGCGTCAGCGGCACATAGTCGTGCAGGCGCGCCCAGGTATGTTCCATCAGGCGGTGGCGAGCAGGGTACGGCGCAGGAGCAGGAGGGCGGTGGTTACGGCCCGTCGTTTCACGGCTGCGCGAGCCTGGTTCATGGACATCGACATGCTTGACGTGCCGCCCGATGGGTCGGCGACCGCGATGAAGACGGTTCCCGGGTTCTTCCCATCCTGGGGTTCGGGGCCGAGGACGCCCGTGATGCCGACGGCGTAGCTGGTCCCGAGTCGCTCGCGCGCGGCGCGAGCCATCTCTGCCGCTGTTTCGGGCGAGACGACGCCGAATTGCTCGATGACATCCGGATTCACGCCCATTTCGAGCTTGAGGGCCGTCGCATAGGTCACGAGCCCCCCGATGAAGTACTCCGAAGCCCCCGGCGTCTCGGTCATGGTGCTGGCGAACAGGCCGCCGGTGCAGGATTCCATCGAGCCAAGCGTCTCGCGGCGGGCGATGAGCATATCGCCGATCGCGCCCTCGAGGGTGTCGTCGTCATGGCCCCAGATGGCGGTCCCAAAGATGCGATTCAGTTCCTCTTCGACGGGCCGGATCAACTGCCACGCCGCTTCGCGGCTAGGGCCCTTGGCGCCGATACGGAGATGGATCCCGTCCTGGCGGGCGTAGGTGCCGATGCCGATGCCGGGCGTTCCGTAGAGCGGCCTCGCCATCTCATCGACGGAGCCTTCGCCGATGCCGACCGTCTTGATGGTGCGCGTCACGAGCACCTGACCATCAGAGCGGCGCTCAAGTTCGGGCCGGACTTCGTTGTTCCACATACGTTCCATCTCACCGGGAACGCCGGGCATCGAGACGATCATGTGTCCGTCGCGCTCGGTCCACCAGCCGGGGGCGGTGCCGCGAGGGTTGCTGATTGCGCGGCAGCTCGGGATGAGCCATGCCTGCTTCAGGTTCGACTCGGGCATCGGGCCACGGGTCGAGAAGAAGGCTCGAACGCGCTGCTCGAGCTCCGCGTCGACGTACGGTATCTCGCCGAGAAGGGCGGCCGTCGCTTCGCGTGTCATATCGTCGTCGGTGGGGCCAAGGCCGCCGGTCGTGATGACCAGGTCCGATCGATTCCATGCACGTTCGAGTGTCTGGGTGAGGCGCACGAGGTTGTCGCCGACAACTGAGGTGTAGTAGAGGTCGATGCCGAGCTCGGGGAGCTGGCGGGCGATGAAGGCGCTGTTGGTGTCGACGATCTCGCCGAGAAGGATTTCGGTGCCGATGGCGATGATTTCTGCTTTCACAGGCGCAGTTTAGGCCCGTGGGGAAGCGCTCGCACCGGCCGCGCCGTCACTCTCGCGCCGTTCGAGGTCTCCGAGACGACGGTCAATGCTGCGGACCGTATAGCGGAAGATGGCCATGGTGATAAAGAAGTCGAGCCAGAGCAGGACAACGCCGATCGAGAGACAGACCGCTCGAACGACCGCGGCGTCAAAGATGATTGCCACGAGGATGAAGATGACGCCGACGCCCGAGACCAACGATGGCAGGACGACGAGCACGGGGGTCGGCGTGTGGCGAGCAGGTGATCGAGGTTCAGGCTTAGTCATATGGCTGCAAGCTCCCGTTGCATCTGTGCCAGGCCCATCGGCCCGAGGTTGAGCGCCGCTTTGTGCCACGCCTTCAGGTCGAAGCTGGCCCCGAGGCGTTGGCGCGATGCCGCGCGCGCTTCGAGCCAGCAGCGTTCCCCGACCTTGTAGCTGATCGCCTGGCCAGGGGTGCCAAGGTAACGGGTGATTTCGCTCGCCATGAAGTCGGCCGGGAACTGCGCCCGCGCGCCCGCGAACTCCTGGCCAAGGATGGCATTCCAGGTCTCGCCCGGGTGGAACCGCTCGCTTCGCGGGATGGGCAACTCAAGGTGCATGCCGATGTCGAGGATAACGCGGACAGCACGCATCGCCTGTGCCCGCAGCATGCCGAGGTAGTAGTCGGGATTGTCGAGGTAGCCCAGCTCCGCCATCAGCCGCTCAGCATACAGGGCCCAGCCTTCGATGTAGCCCGAGGTGCCGCCCAGGAGCCTCTGGAAGCGCGAAAGCTCCTCTGCCAGGTACATGGTGGTGGCGAGCTGGAAGTGGTGACCGGGAACGCCCTCGTGGTAGGCGATTGAGACTTCGCCCCACAGGGGGAAGCGCGTCTTGCCGCCGGTAGGATACCAGGTGCGACCGGGCCGGCTGAAGTCCTCGGACGGAGGGGTGTAGTACATCGCAAGGGCGCCGCCGGGCGGGGCGATCATCGCCTCGATCCGCTTAACGGGTTCGGCGATATCGAAGTGGGTCCCGTTCAGTTCGGCAATCGTGCGGTCCTGGAGGTCTTGCATCCACTGGCGGAATTGATCGACGCCCTCAACAGCGCGGGCCGGGTCCGAATCGAGGTAATGCTTCGTCAGCTCGATGTCGGCACCCGGGAGGATCTTCTCGCAGGTCTCGCGCATTTCGCGTTCGATCCGATAGAGCTCCTCCCAGCCCCACTCGTAGGTCTCGAGAAGGTCGAGCGTAACGCCGTTCGCGGCGCGCGAGCCGAACTGGTAGCGGTCAGGGCCAACACCGTCGCGCTCCGCGGCGCCGGGGAGGTAGCTCTCGGAAAGGAAGCGGGCGAACTCGGCGTAGGCGTCAGTGGCCTGCGCGGCGGCACGTCCGATGTCCCAGCGGAGCGAAGTTGAGTCGACCAGGGAGCCGTCGAAGGCGTCGAGTAGCGACGCGAAGAACGGCTTCGTGCCCGGGCGGATGCCACTCCAGGCTTCCGCCTGGGCGATATTCTCGACGACCTGGCGACGGGCGGCTGGCAGGCCCCGGCGGAGCCCTTCGGACAGCGTCGCCTGGAAGCCCGCGATGGCTTCCGGCACCCGCGCGAGGCGACGTGCAATGTTCAGCCAGTCGCGTTCGCTCTCGCGGGGCATGAGGTCGAAGACGCCGCGCAGGGCACGGAGAGGGCTCGCGATGATGCTGAGCTCGCGGAAGTACTCGCCCGACTCAAAGCGAAGGAGGTCGAGGGAAATTGCGTCGATCATTGCATCACGGGCGGTCCGGTCCCGGGAGTTCTCGACGGGGGCGGTGATGACGGCCGTCAGGGTGTCGCGGTAGAGGGGTTCGAAGGCGGCATAGCCGTCGGGGGAGTAGTCGGAAATCTCATCGTCGTGCCCGGGGATGCCTGCTCCCGTAGCCATCACGGGATCCAGCGCGGCGATGTTGTCGACGTACCGGCTGGCGATCTCGTAGATACGTGTCATGCGTTTGGCCTCGCGTCGAAGGGTACTACCGCCGGGGTTTTGGATTCGAGCCAGGCCAGCCAAGGGCAGCTGCCCGGCGGAAGAAGTCGGAGTGAACCGCCGGAGGCGCGGCAACAATGCCGCGGTCGTAGATCGCGGCGGGCGCGCCGAGATGGTTCGAAACGATCCCCCCGGCCTCGCGTACCAGGAGGAGACCGGCGGCGACGTCCCAGGGCTGAAGGTCGGCGTGGACGAACAGGTCCCACTTACCGGCCGCCAGGTAGGCGGTGCCGAGCGCTGCCGATCCGGAGATGCGAAGCGACTGCAAGCCCGGGAACAGCCCGCGCGCCAGGTCTAGCTGGTCCGCGCCGGCCGTCTCATCGTATCCAAGGTCAACGGACACGACGGCGTCCTGAACGGTCTGACAGGCCGTGACTGTCGTCCGCGTGCCATTGACCGTGAACCCGGCGCCGAGGACGGCGGCGTATTCCTCGTTCAGCAGCGGGTGGAGCGTCAGGGCGACTACGGGCTCGGCGGCGCGGCAGAGAGCGATCGTGAAGCAGAAGTGGGGGATACCGCGGGAGAAGTTCTTCGTCCCGTCGACGGGGTCGACAACCCACATCCAGCCATCGGAGCGGGTGTCGGCGGCTGTCTCCTCGCTGAGGAGCGCGTGGTCCGGGTATTCGGCGTGCAGAATGTCGCGTACGGCTGTTTCGACAGCGAAGTCAGTCTCGGTAACGACGTTTCCACGACCCTTGATGCCTACGCTTCCGACGCGACCGTAGCCTTCGAGCATCAGCTTCCGGGCAGCTGCGGCGCAGGCGCGGGCCACATCGAGGGGCGTCCTGCCGGCAGTAGAGATAGGCAGAGTTCCGGTCATTGGTTCTTTCGTGGCCGCAGGTCGCGGGCGCTGACGCTGTGCTCGGGACCCCAGCGGTCTTCGGCGACGAGGTTAGTGAGCGGAAGACGGTCCTGGGGCATCTTCTCGCGTTCCTGGAGGTCAGGCGGGAGCGATTCCGGGGACCCGGGGTAGCCGATTGCCATGATGGCCATCAGCCGGACGTCGTCGGGGGCAGCGAAAACGGTACGGGCGGCCACCTCGTCGAACTTGGACATCGGATGGGCGATGAGGCCAAGGGCCGTCGCCTGGGCCATGAGGTTCCCGGTGGCGATTCCCGCGTGATAGCCCCACATCTCGCGCTCGCTGCCGTCGCTATTCGTCTCCACGCCGTCGTGCGTGGGGTTCACCGCGATCGCAACAAAGAGAGGAGCTGCGGACGCCCAGGTCCGGTTGCTCTCTGCAAGCGAGGCTTCGAGCGCCTTGCGGACGGCGTCCGTGCGCGCGATCAGCAGACGCGTCGGCTGGCTGTTGCCGCGGCTCGGGGCGACGGAAACGGCCCGCCAGAGGAGTTCTTGCGCTTCAAGCGGGACCGGCTGGCTGCTAAAGGCGCGGCTGGCGCGGCGGTCGGCAAGGGCAGGGAGAAGTGGCATGGGCGGCCTCCGAGCCGGAGATATCCCGGCGGAGACAATCGTGCCACTGACTTTGCCGTGGCGCATGTTCAAGCCGAACCGCGCCAGGGGAGGAAAGCTACATACGTTCGGGGGCGGTCATTCCCATCAGTCCGAGCACGCGCGCCAGCGATATCTTCGCGGCGAGCACCAGCTGAAGGCGCGCCTGGGTGAGGGCGATGTTGTCGGTGAGC
>DATCGT010000101.1:0-6875 GCA_036508775.1 Tepidiformaceae bacterium
GGCGGGAAGCCCGCTGGTCTCGCGGGCCGCGCGGAACGCCTCGACCTGCTGGGGAGTGAGAGACGGGGCGCGCCACTGCTGCGGTGCTGAGATGAACAGCTGAACGGCTTCGGCGCCGATAGTGAGGGCCCTCTCGAAGACCTTCTCCGGGCCGCCTGCGCTGGAAACGTGTGCCCCGATTCTCATGGCGGTCCTCCCGCGGGTTTGGTAGCAACGCCAAGGATCATCGGTAGCCCGGCCATGGTGAACCTCCGGTCGAGATGCACCTGGAAGGCCGCGGCCTCGATCGCTTCGGCTGTGCGGCGATTGAGAATGCAGCCCGCTCCCACCCGGCGCCAGACTGGAGTCAGCAGGTCGAACAGCCTCGCAGCGGCCCCATTCGGCCGAACGTGCTCCCAGAAGCGAAGCTCGCCCCCGGGTTTCAATACTCGTTTCGCTTCGGACAGCGCTGCTGTCAGGTCGCTGACGCTGCAAAGAGAGAGCGTCACCACGATGGTGTCGACCGAATTACCAGCGATGGGCAGGTCTTCGGCCCTGGCCTGGATAAGCGCCAGGGAACGTCGCTGCTCCGCGGCATGGCGATTGGCGCGGCCCGCCATGGATGGGTCGGGCTCCAGCCCGATGTACTGAATGTCCGCGGGCAGGAACTGCCAGTTCGTGCCCACGCCGGTGCCGAGTTCGAGGACCCGCCCACTCGCGTGCCCGACCACCTGTGAGCGGGCACGTTGCATCGAAGCCGTTTCATGGGCGGTCGCGCGGTCCCAAAGGGCGGCGAAGAGGCGGTGGCGGCTTGAGCGCGAGACCATGCAGCCAAGCATAGGCGATGAGCGGGGAGGGGTCGGAAAGCTCGTTGACACGTCACCGAGCCATTCTCATGATTCCGGGTGGGCGCAGGTGGGACGCGCCGGGGGAGTAGTCGATGTTTCCTGATGTACCGGATACCGGGCTTCCACTTTCGGGGCTACGAGTGCTCGACGTCACGATCTGGCAGCAGGGTCCGTACTCGACGGCCATGCTCGCGGACTTCGGGGCAGACGTGATCAAGATCGAGGGTCCCGACTCGCCGGACCCCGGTCGAGGGCTGACCGCGGGTGGGCTCCCGGGCAAGCTCAACGGCTACTTCGAAACCAACAACCGCAACAAGCGCGGGATCGTGATCGACCTGAAGCATCCTGAGGGTCGCCAAGTCCTGCTCAAGCTGGCGGAAACGGCCGATGTGATCGTCTCGAACATGCGGCTGGGCGTCCTCGACCGGCTGGGCCTCAGCTACGAAGACGTGAAAGCCCGGAACCCGAAGATCATCTATGCAGTCGGGAGCGGGTACGGGCCGAAAGGTCCCCACGCGCAATGGCCCGCGATGGATACACTCGGGCAGGCGCGCAGCGGCATGATGATGATGGTCGGCGCTCCCGATCAGCCCCCGACCTTTTCGACCGTGAACACGGCGGACCAGGTAGGCGGGATGATGCTCTCCTACGGGATCCTGCTCGCTCTGTGGCATCGTGCCCGCACCGGCGAAGGCCAGCGCGTGGACGGGTCGCTGCTCGGGGGCCAGATCGTGTTGCAGGCCCATCACATCGCGACGAGCCTGATCAATGAAACCGTGCCGGAGCGGCGTTTCCGCTCTGATGCCGCGCCGCTGTGGAACTCGTACAAGTGCCGGGATGGTCGTTACCTGACCCTCTCGATGGCACAGTTCGGACGCTGGTGGCCGAACTTCGCGGCCGCAATGGGCCTCGAACGTCTCGCCGAGGACGAGCGGTTCTGCACCGTGCAGGCGATGCTGACGAACCGGGTTGAGCTGGTCGCAATCCTTGATGAAGTCTTCGCTACTCGGGACCAGTGGGACTGGGTAAACGACCTCTGCGAGAAGGGTCTTGCCGTCGCACCCGTCCAGGACTACGGCCAGCTTGAGGACGATCCGCAGGTCGTCGCGAACCGATACATCCAGACGGTGCCGCACCCCAGTGGACAAACGCTGAAGCTCGTGGCGCCCGCGATTGAGCTGGAAACGACCCCGGGCACGTTCCGGCGGGTTGCCCCGGAGTTCGGCGAGCACACCGAGGAGATCCTCATCGAGGCCGGATACGACTGGGATCAGATCGGGCATCTCCGCGAGGTGGGCGCAGTCGGGGCAAAGTAGGTAAAAGACGTTGCGCTCGCCGCGCTACCGTTGCTAGGATAGGGGGGTACCCTATTAGCGGCGGACGATGAAGTGATACCAGACGGCAGGAAACAAGCGCTCCGGCGCCTCAAGATCATCGCGGGACAGGTCAGTGCCCTGGAGAAGCAGGTCGAAGACGACCGCTACTGCATGGACATCCTCGACCTGTCGCTCTCGATTCAGAAGGCGTTGCGCAGCCTCGATAGCCTTGTCATCGAAGGGCACCTCCGGACCCACGTCGTCGAACAGATGACTGGCGGCGAAACGGAGCGAGCAATCACGGAGTTACTCCGCCTCTACAAGGTCCAGGGCCCAGCCGAGCCGGAAGCGGTCAGCACGACCAACCACCAGCAAACGCACCACTGATAAGGAAGATCCCCATGGCAACTACGCTCGAACTCTCAATCACCGGAATGACCTGCGACCATTGCGTCCACGCGGTCACCACCGCCGTTCAGGATGTCGAAGGCGTCAAGACGGCGAAGGTCAGCCTCGAAGAGAAATCTGCGGTAGTCGAAGGCGACGCACTCGACGCGGCAAAGATCATCGCGGCCATCGAAGAAGAAGGCTACGGAGCGACCGTCCGCTAAGCCTTCCCGTCGTCCAGCGCCCCCCACCCCCGGAGGAATCCCATGAGCAATCAGCAGCAGTCCGTCGTACTGGACATAACTGGTATGACCTGCGCATCGTGCGTCCGGCGCGTCGAGCGCGCCCTCGGCAAGGTCGGGGGCGTCGAGGCAGCCACGGTGAACTTCGCCGCCGAGACGGCGCACGTCTCACTGGACGAGGAGATCCCGGTCGAGACTCTGATCGCCGCGGTCGTGAAGGCCGGCTACGAAGCGAAGGTCTCGGTCCCGTCGGAGGACCGGGCCGGTGAACGCGCTGACCATGCGCGAGGGACTCTGCGAGTGCTCATCTTCGGGGCGATTCTCGGCGTGCCGACCATCGTGCTGGCGATGGCGATGGACATCGCGGGGATGGCGATCGGGGGCAACGATCGACTTACTGGCTGGCTGCTCCTCGCCCTGGCGACGCCGGTACAAATCGGACTTGGCTGGCGGTTCTACCGGGGCGGCTATTCGAGTCTCCGACATCTGAATCCAAACATGGACGTGCTCGTCGCCCTTGGCACGAGCGTGGCTTACCTCTTCAGTGCCTGGGTCGTCGTGTTCAGCACCAGCGAACAGCACATGTTCTTCGACGTGAGTGCTGCTGTCCTGGTGTTCATCACGATGGGCAAGTACTTCGAGGAGAAGTCGAAGAGCGCTTCATCCGCAGCGATATCAGCCCTCCTGGGACTCGCGGCGAAGTCCGCAACCGTCATCCGTGACGGGGTCGAAAAGGAAGTGGCGGTCGAACAGCTGGCCCCCGGGGACACGGTCGTCGTACGCCCGGGCCAGCGCGTGCCGGTCGACGGGATCATCCGCGACGGGACCGGGAGCGTTGACGAGTCGATGCTGACCGGCGAGTCGATGCCCGTCGAGCGAAAGGTGGGCGATGCCGTGATCGGCGGCACCGTGAACCAGAACGGGGTCATGCGCATTGAAGCCACGGGCGTCGGTGCCTCATCTGCGCTGGCGCGGCTGGCGCGCATGGTTGAAGACGCCCAGGGCTCGAAGGCGCCGATCCAGAAACTCGTCGACCAGGTGGCCGCCGTCTTCGTGCCGGTAGTAATCGCCATCGCGCTCGCCGTCTTCCTCGGCTGGGGATTCTTCGGCAGCTCGTGGGTCAGCGCAATGGTGTATTCCGTGTCCGTGCTGGTCGTCGCCTGCCCGTGTGCGCTCGGCCTCGCAACACCGACGGCGATCATGGTCGGAACCGGCCTTGGCGCCGAACGCGGAGTACTGATCAAGAATGCAGAGGTTCTCGAGAGTATCCGCCACCTCGACGCGGTCATCGTGGACAAGACGGGGACTCTAACCGAAGGCCGCCCGCGAGTTATGGACCTGGTCCCGGTTGCGGGTCTGAATGAATCGGAACTGCTGACCTTCGCGGCGGCGGTCGAAACCGGCAGCGAGCACCCGCTTAGCCGTGCAGTCGTGGATGCGGCCGTCGAGGCGGGCTACGAGCTGCCCGCCGTCAGGTCGTTCTCCGCGGTGACAGCGCGGGGCGTCACGGGCACTGTCGAAGGGCGCGAGGTGCTCGTTGGGAACCAGCCAATGATCACGGAGCGGGGCATCGAGCTCACGAGCGAGCTCAGTTCCACGATCGCTCGCCTCGAGGCCCAGGGGCGCACGGTGGTCATCGCGGTCCGCGACGGCCAGGTGGCCGGCCTCATCGGCATTGCCGACGAAGTGAAGCCGAACGCCGCCCGGGCGGTCGCGGCGCTCAAGCGGCTTGGTCTGCGTGTCATCATGATGACCGGCGATAATGCGCAGGTAGCAGCGACTGTGGCACAGGGCGTCGGAATCAACGAGTACCACGCCGGGGCGCGGCCCGAAGACAAGCTCGAACTCGTCCGGTCCCTGCGGGCGGAAGGCCTCAAGGTCGCCATGGTCGGCGACGGCATCAACGACTCGCCGGCGCTCGCTCTCGCCGACATCGGCATTGCTATGAGCACCGGTACGGATGTGGCAATCGAGGCCGGGGACATCACCCTCCTGCACGGCGACGTTACGAAGATTGCGGAGGCGGTCCTCATCGGGCGAGCGACTCTCGCGACCATCCGGCAGAACCTCGTGTGGGCCTTCGGCTACAACGTGATCACGATCCCCGTTGCGGCTGCCGGCCTCCTGAACCCGATTATCGCGGGGGCAGCGATGGCGTTCAGCTCGGTGAGCGTCATGGCGAACAGCCTTCGCTTGAACACGAAGGCCCGGTCCATCGCGGAGGCCAGCGGCAACCGGTTCACGGGTGCACGCCGGTCGTTCATCTCTGCGAACCGGGGCCCGCTGCTCGCAATGGCCTCATCGGCCGCCGTCCTCCTGGTCCCCCTCATCGTGTTCAGTGGCATCGACCGGGGCTGGTTCTGAGGCCTGGCTGGACCCTTCCATTTGGGGATCAACTGCTACACTCGTGGCATGAAACGAGCCGCAACCCGCAGCGTCCGCGCAGGCACCGTCACGATCGGTGGCGGGCACCCAATCGTCGTCCAATCGATGTGTGCCACACGGACCCAGGACATCGACGCGACCGAATCCCAGGTACGAATGATCCATAACGCGGGTGGGGGTCTCGTCCGGATTGCGGTCGACAACCCCGGCGACGTGCGCGCCCTGGCGGAAGTTCATGCACGGGTACCGGAGGCGAACCTCGTGGTTGATCTCCAGGAAAACTACCGACTGGTAACGCTGGTCGCGCCGCACGTCAGCAAGGTTCGCTACAACCCTGGCCACCTCTACCACCATGAGAAGAAGAAGACCGTCCGCGAGAAGGTCGCGTTCATCGCCGAGACGGCCGTGAAGCACGACTGCGCCATCCGCGTGGGGGTGAACTGCGGTTCGGTTGACCCGGCAGTGGCGGAGAAGTTCGACGGCACGGATGAACCCGCGCTACGCGGCGTGACCGCGATGGTGGAGAGTGCGCTCGACCACTGCCGAATGCTCGACGACCTCGGCTTTACTCGCTACGTGGTCTCCATGAAGGACAGCGACCCACGGAAGGTCATCGCCGGCAACGAGCGGTTCGCGGCGGCACGGCCGGACGTGCCCCTGCACCTCGGGGTCACGGAAGCCGGCCTGCTACCCGATGGCATCACGAAGACGCGGATCGCATTCGAACAGCTCCTGCCGCGCGGGATCGGTGACACGCTCCGCGTCTCGCTGACCGTTCCCTTTGCGGACAAGTGGAAAGAAGTCGAGGCCGGGCAGCAGATCATCGCGGACATCGAGGCGGGGCGGTTCCGATCGGTGCCGGTATTCCGCGATCATGGCCTCAATATCATCAGCTGCCCGAGTTGCAGCCGCGTCGAGAACGAGGCGTTCATCGACCTCGCCTTGAAGGTGAAAGAAAGCGCTGCCTACGCCCAGGATTACGACATAACGATCGCCGTGATGGGCTGTCGCGTGAACGGGCCCGGCGAGACAGACGACGCGGACCTGGGGCTCTGGTGCGCGCCGAACTTCGTAAACCTCAAGCGTGGATCCGAGGAACTCGGAGCCTTCCCCTACGATGCGGTACTCGGCCGGGTGAAGCTCGAACTGGACGCACTGATCGAGAAGAAGCGCGCCGCGAAGGTCTGAAACCCACCAGCGGTGAGTCGCCATTCCATCCTGGACACGTCAAATTCGACGGCGACCTACGGCTGTGACGCGGACAGCGCTGTCTCCCGCAGTGGCGGCAGAATAGACCCGTAAAGCGCCACTTCGTCCTTTTCGTACCCATCGACCGAGCGGGCGCAAAGCGCATCAACGGCATATGCGTTCGGCGCTGCACGCCTGAAAGCAGCGAGGACCTCGGCTCCAGTCCGTGCCTGGGTCCCGGCATACACCTGCTGGATCGCGGACAGAAAAGCGGTCCTGCCCATGATGCGGAGCAGCTCCGCGAAGAAGTCGTATCCGTTATAGGACTGGGCGGCGTAGGCGTCGCCTGCTGGCGACGAGCCGCGGAGTTCGAGGTCCACCTTACCGCCGTCGCCCTGCCACATGGGGGAAGTGCCGGTAAGCAGGGAGGCGAGAACCTCCGTACTCCCCTCGCTGGCGAAGACGGGAAAGCGCAGCGCGTCGTCAGGGGTGTACTGGTACGAGTGGATGCGCTCATGCACGAAGGCATG
>DATCGT010000102.1:0-2503 GCA_036508775.1 Tepidiformaceae bacterium
CTTCCGTGGTGGATCCAGGTTGAGGCTGCGGTCGCCGGTGGCAAGCAGGTAGGTGCGTTCTCGGCCGAGCGCGCCAGCGAACAGCCCGAACTCAAGGATGATGTTGTCACGCACTGAGGGCGACTCGACTTCGCGGCTCACGCTGACGTCATCGGGCGAGGCGACCAGCACGGCGAAGTCAACGCGAGCCGCAACCTCTAGAAGAGAGTCGAGCGCATAGCCGGACGGCTCGAACACGTTCTGGTCCCAGCGCTCGACTTCGCAGACGGACATCGCCTCCAGTTCTGCCTGTAAGTTGCGGGCAACTGCGTGCCCCTCGGCGGAGGAGCCGATGAACAGGTGAACGGACGGGGACGGTGCAGACACGGAGCAACCCTATGCGGCGCCGCTGTGCAGACGGCCGAAGCTGTTGGGGCCGGGCGGCGCACAGCCCAGATCGATGAACGAGCCAAGGCTGCCCCTTTCACTCGACATCGTCGTCATCCTCGTCAAGGAAGTAGCTGGAATCCATCGCCGGATCTGGTTCGAACGGGTTCCACGACACGTGAGTGATGCGTCCGAGTCCACCCGTATCTCGCGGATCTGGCTTGGCACGGTGCTCCTCAAGTGTTCGTCGGGCAGCGTTGGCCCGGGCGCACTGTTCCGCGGTGAGGTAGAACGCGAGTGACTCGAGGTGGTCCCATTGCCGGAAGAACACCCCGTAGTCGGGGTCATCCGTGATTGCCTCTTCGACATTCTGCACAACTGCCTCGACAGACCGTCGCAACACTTGCCGGCGCAGGTCGGGAAGCAGATCGATCATGCCGTCCTCACTGACGATGATCACCATGCTGTCGCCCTGCTGCGCGGCGTGGTAGCGAACCGCAGAGTTGAACCGGGCACCACGACTGGGGTCGCCGCTCCCGGCTGCGTGGCCGTCGAGGATGGCTCCTACCGCGTGACAAGTACCCCTGGTGTCGATCAGGACTGCACCATCGATGTTGGTCACCGCGGCTAGAACGGATGGATCAAGGAGTCGAGGACGAACTCGCTGGGCTTGCGGGACGAGTCTTGCTGCCTCTGCGTCGGCACGCCGGTGGACAACCAGCATGGTTCCATGGGACGCCTTAGACGCCTCCAGGGTGAGGTCCCACAATGTGTCGGCTTCCGCCTCGCCGATTTCCGCGAACACCCGGCGGGCGACTGACTTGAAATGGGAGACGTCCAGGCGAGCTCGCGGAAGCGTTGGTCGTGTGTTGGATACCCGAAGCAAAGGTTCGCTTTGGTGGCTGAGTTCCCAGGTGCCTCGCGCCACAACGTTGAAGGTGAACGCGTTCTCGTCCTGAGATTCGTAGGTCTCGAGCAGCCGTGCCAGACCCACAACCTTTTCCCCGTCGCACAACAAGTGATGCTGAGGACCTGCCATTTCGAGCGCCTTGCGCAGTGATCGGGTTTCTGAAAGGCGGATCGGTTCGACGAACTCCAGAGCAATCTCGACGTGCGAGTTATCGGCTGATGCGAGGAGAATCCCGCCCGATCCAGAACGGCCCTCGTACGGCTGAGCAGAAATCTCGTCGAGAGCCACCGCGAGCTCCGACGGGAACTCGTAGCCGCAACAGAGCGACACCGACTGAACGAAACTTCGCGCCGCCTTACGGATGAGTTCTGACCGGTCTGACCAACGAACGGAGTAGTCCTCAGGCGGCGCGCTGCGGCCCAGGTCCGCTGTGGCGGCCGCGAGGATCTCCTGTATCAGCGAGTGCTGAAACGACGGAACAACCGCATAGCGGTCAATGCGGACTCGGCTTAACCTCGGCTTCGCCGCCCATCGAGCAGTCGGTACAGCGATCACTGGATGGACCTCGTAGGCGCCGTCGACGAGAGCCGACGAGCCCACGAAGAAGGTCATCTCGCTTCCAGGAGCGGATTCTGAGAGGGTGTTTCGCACTGCCTCGGCGCGATGGGAGTCGAGTAGCGTGCGATGAAATCGTTCGTGGTGGCGACGACTGGAAATGAACATCTTCGACTCAGGATCTTCATCGTACAGAGCCTGGGTCTGCGCGACCGCATAAGACAGATCGACCGTAGCCATCGGATCATTCTCGGGCTCGAAGCACACGGGGAACGGCCGAGCGGCGTCATCGGTGAACCCGACTAGGAACGCACGCGCCCCAAGCCCAAACCCGATCTGCTCAAACAGGTTGCGGGTGGTCCTCTCCAAGCCGGCACGGAAGTGGGGTTGGAATCCCCACATGAACTGCGCGATTGAATCCCTCACGCGACGATTGTCCACGATGAGGTCGGGACAAGCCATCGACCAGGTCTTCGCGCGACGCTTCGGAAGGTCATCGGGTGACCCGGGAGGTTGCTCATTGTGGACTCGCCTCAATCACGACGAATCCGGTCGCCTCATTCTGGGCGATGTGATGCCTGCCCCACCGTGAGCAATAGGCGGCGGAGTGACGCATGTCTTCTACCGCGCGGATCGCGGCAGACATCCGGTAGTCCGGCCGGGCTGCATCTA
>DATCGT010000103.1:0-2705 GCA_036508775.1 Tepidiformaceae bacterium
AGGCGCACTTGGGGTCATTGGCCGCCGACCCCGACATCGCGATTTTGTTGAGCGGCTCCACCCGTGTTGCGGGAAGGCGCTACGACGCCTACCTCGATGGGCTTCCCGCCCGACCCACCGCCCGCCGCGCGGCCGTAGCCCGCCACGGCGGCGACACCCAAACCGGGCTGCTCATCGCCGAGAGCCTCACCGCCGCCGGCCTCGGCGGCGACGACCGTGACGAGCTCGCTGACCAGCTGACCGTCGTCACACTCGCAGGCTGGCAGACCGGCCCCGCTAATGCCCGTGACGACCTGTTCGAAGCGCTGGCCGAACTTGACCCAAGCCTGCCCGACTGGCTGAAGGCTGCGTGGGACGACATCGTTCGTGATGGGCCGAAGGCCGCGTCGAAGATCGCGAACTGCACGATCGAATGCATCGACCAGGCGCTGCGCATCGTTGCTCCCGTCGACGACGTCACCACCTGGATTGCCCTCGTCGGTGCAAAGCAGGGCTGGATGGACAAGAATCGCCCAACCCGCCGCGCAAAAGTCATGTTCGTCATGCGGCACCGGTCCAATCGCGACGCCCGACTCGCCGTCTCCCAGGTCGAGGCTCTCGCGACGCTCGTGCAGGACGTCGCCGGCAACCTGCAGTCCGCCAAGCACGGTGACGCGCCAGCTATGGCTGTCATGCGCGGCTGGGTGCAGGCCGCAGAGGGAGCCCTCTCGCAACTGCTGCTCCACCGGTAGTAAGCGGCTGGGTTCGACGGCCTAGCTGAAGCAGGGTCGGTGACCGTTCACCGTTCCGCTGAACAAGTCCGCGCGGCCAGCGGGTGCGAACGTCCGCGTTACCACGATGCGCCTTGGTCGTAACTGTATGTTCCGCGGACGTCTGCGCGAACCTGTCAGGGAACTGGTCCAGGAGATGCGTCGCCCACCGGGGCGGAAGCATTGCGGCCGTCGCCAGTGGCCGCAGCGGAGTGGAGACTGAGACCTGCACGGATGGAGCTCGCCGTTGGATGGGATTACGGTCAGGGGCGTGGATCTCTTCCAGCTGCCCAAACCGGAGCACGTCGACCCACCAGCGTGGGAGGCCATCGAGCTTGCGCGGGACCGATTGCAGCGCGCGTGGCACATCCAGGACCTTCCGGAAGTGGTGGGAAAGGCAAAGGAACTCGTCGAGACTGTGGCGAAGGTGACGGTTGCGGCAACTGAGGGAACCGTGGGCGACTCCATTGACTTGCCGGCGCTCGTGAAGGCTGCACAGAAGACGCTAAAGCGCCAGCCAGGCCCGGATCTTTCGCAGGATCAGGACCTTCGAGCTATCGCACAGGCAACCCAGACAATTGCGACGAGTCTCGCCCCGATTCGAAATGTCTACGGCACGGGACACGGCCGGGCGCGCGTCCCGGACGTTGTCGAAGAGATGGCAACGCTTTCTCTGGAGTCGGCCCTGGTGTGGTGCAGGTGGGCTTTGAAACGCCTGGGACATTTACTCGCCGACTATCCGAACGACCTCATCGCGGCGGTCCAAACGGGAACGACAAGGGTCGTGCTGCGGGTGAAGTTCAAAGCCGCCTCGCTGGCCCAGCAGCCCGTTGAAGTGCAGCACCGGATCGGGGTTGCCTTTGGCCAACAATCGGCTGGCGGGTTTGGCAACGCGACTGAGGTCGGAGTGGAGCCTGCAGTCGAAGGCGGATTCGAGGACTACCCCATCGCCTATCGCCGTGGACTTCTGGAGGGAATGCTCCTGACCGCCGGTGGCGCCATCGGGCTGACGGACTTCTACGCACCATGGTTCGTTTCTCTCTTAGCGTCGCTTCCAGAGCCCGAGTTGCAGGGAGTTCTGCAGCGTCTCCGACAAGATGTGGTCGACGCTCCTTGGATCGACTCTTGGCGCGGCTCCACAAGCGTCCAGCCTGCAGACGTCGTCTCGGCCCTACGTACGGAGGGGGAGCGGCTTCCCGCCGAATCTGCAGACGCTTTCGACGGTCTGTGCGGCGCGCTCTTGCAGTCCGGCGAGGCGGAGCGGCGACCAGACGAAGACTGATCGCCGCGGCTAGCGCTGCTGGTCGCTTTCCATGCGCGGTCTCTTCGCAGTGCATGACTACCGCCTGTCAGGCGCGATTGTGTGGGACGACCCGAACTACCGGCTTGGCCGCGGCGAGTGCGTCACACCGCCGCGTACGGTCCTCGAGCAGCTTGGCGTGACGGCGACTTCCAAGCCCGGCCTAGTCGGCCAGGTCTCGTAGTTTCACGGCGAACGCGTCTTCGATGAAGCCGATAGTCTGTGGTTGGCCTTCCAGCGAGGCACGAATCAGTTGCGTGCTGTACAGCCCGGAACGCTGTTGCCACTTGGCGTCCTCCCGCGGAACCGCGTTGACCCACGTCACTCTCAGGATGTATTCGGCCAGGGCCAGATCCTCCGAATCGTGGGCGATGTTCGGCTGGACGAGATCGAAGTCCTTCAACAGACGTCCCTGATACCGGTAGTCGAGGTACGGCACCGCGCGCGCCGACACCGTGCCGACACCGACATAGCCCTTGCCCTTGAGGTAGGCGACAACGACGTCGCCTTCCATCAGACGGCAGAGCGGAACGCTCCACTTTGGGTCTCCGCCAGCGGCGAGAAACCCCAACTGCAGGCAGTCGTCCCAGTTGCGCTCGGTCCCCTCGCCGACATTGACCAGGTAGATGCCGTTCTGGAAGTCGAAGTTGGGGAGT
>DATCGT010000104.1:0-2867 GCA_036508775.1 Tepidiformaceae bacterium
AACGGCCTTGAGATCGGCCAGGTGCTCAAGCTCCCCTAGAGGTCCGGCCAAAAAGTCGATTCGGAACTGAATAGGCCTCTACGAGGGGGGTCTCAGATCTATCCTGAGCGTCGTTTCGGGGCCCTACGAGCATCCTGTGAGGTCGCTCTGCGAGGAGCTATTTCAAAGTCGACTTTCCGGCCCCGCTCCTAGGAAGCCAGGAAACAGTCCTGGATAGCGGCAGCCAGCGACTCGGGCCCCCGCAGCTCCCCGCAGGCCGCCGGGAGTGCTTCGCCGCGAATGAAGCGGAAGAAGCCGGTTGAATCCGTCTTGAGGAACACATCCGCTGCCTCGACGGCGAAGCGGTGCGGGTGGAGATGGCCGTCGTGGATCTCGAACGTCCAGGCTGAGCAGCCTTCGCAATTCGTGACTTCGACCACCATCGTTGCCGTCAGGTCGGCCGCTCTCTCGGGCCGGAACGAGAACGTCGGCAGCGTCCGCACAGCAAAATCGGTCGAAACATGGGTTCCGACCGATTCAGGGGTAATAGTGTTTGTGTAGGACCGGCCCCAGCCGAGCATTGCGAGAAGGATCGGACGTACGGCCCAGCCCTTCTCTGTGAGGGTGTACTCGACCTTCGGCGGGAGTCCCTTCTGGTAGAGGCGATTCACCAGGCCATCGGATTCGAGCTTTTTGAGGCGGTCGGACAGCACGTTCGGTGACATGCCGGCGCAGCTTTCGAGGATATCGCCGTAGCGGTGGAGGCCCGACATCAAATCCCTGAGGACCAGGAGCGTCCAGCGATCACCGATTACATCCAGCGTCTGGGCGATGAGACAGGGGTGATTGTAGGACTTTCGTGACGCTTCAAGTTCGGCGCGGTGGGTCATCGCGTGGGGCTTTCCTCGATTTAACGAATCTTTACAAGAAAAATAGTCCCGAGACTATTGACTTGATAGTGCCCGCTGCTAGAATCAACCCAATACACTATCGAAGTGATAGTGGCGGTACTCTCACCAAGCTAGCGTATCCGACGCGCCCAGCGGGAGTCAACCGGGAACGGAGTCAAAGAGATGTCAACGGCAACCATGAACCACGAACCAAAGGCCCAGGCCGACCACTACCACCGCTGGCGCATCGACGAGCCAAATGGCCCTTCGAGCATCGGTGTCTGCAAGGTCTGCGGAACCACCAAGGAATTCAAGAACTGGCTGGCCGACGGTGACTTCATCACCAATGAAGAGCATCGCGTAGCCGCCTGATAGAGAGTTATCCCGCCAGGGGGGCGCCACTTCTCCCCTGCGAATCTGGTACGGCCGCCGGTCCCCAACGGCGGCCGTACCATTTCCTTTCGATCCGCCCTGAGAGGCACCGGTGGCATACTGCCGCGGTGGCCTCTTCGTCGTTCTACGAGCGCGTTTACGCTGTCGTCTGCCAGGTTCCCTGCGGCAAGGTGATTACCTACGGAGAGGTTGCGCGGCGCGCCGGGTCTCCGCTCGCCTCACGCGCTGCCGGATATGCGCTCAACGCCCTCGATTCGGGATCGGATGTCCCGTGGTGGCGCGTCGTGAACCGTGAGGGTGGGATTAGTTTGCGCCGCGGAGCGGGGCCGCGGTTGCAGCGCGATCACCTGGAAGCGGAAGACATCGTCTTCAGCGCAGAGGGTCGAATCGATCTCGGCTGCTATGGCTGGGACGGCGTCGGCGCATCCGGGTTGGGTGGCCAGCAGTAGCAGAGCGGGCAGAGTTCGGCCACCGGAAACTCCGTGCCACACCGCGGGCACGTCTTCACCTCAGTCGAACCACTGCATCTCGCCAGGCTCAAGGTTGGCCTCGAACAGTCGCCCGCGCGCTTCGATCCCGATAGTGCGCGCCTCTTTGCGGTCGTTTCGCACCTGGACCCGGCCGCTTACCTGGCGTTGGTACAGCCCGTCGTAGTTGAGGTGCCCTGTGTCTCCGATGACCCGCGGCGATTGCCCGGGTGCAGCCACCTGCCAGAGCGTTCCTTCGTGGGGCCGGAGCAGCACGTCGCCCTTTCCCAGGATTCGACCGGCCCAGGCGTCGAAGGCGACTTCGCCGGGGCGGAGATACTCGGCCACCACGACCCAGCGCGACTCTTCTTCCCAGTTCAGGATCCCGACGAGCGCACGACCTTCGCCGAGGTCGACGCGCCACTCCGAGGGAACGGGTCCGTCGCCGGCATCGATCGCCCGGGCGGCAATACCTGCGGGGGGGATGAGCGCTGCCGGATAGTCGTCGGGCGCCTCGCCGCACACGGTTCCGCCGCTCAACGCAATCGTTGTCGCGAGGAATTGAGCCTCAACCTCGCTCAGCGGGTCACCGGCGACGAGGCTGCCCGGGTCATTCGCCCACCAGCGGCCATTCATCCAGTTTCGTTGCAGGACGATCGACGAGGCTCGCCTGGCCGACGGATTCAGGCCATCGACCCAGAGTGTCGTCGTAGTCGGGCCCACCTGCATGGCGTCCACAAGACCGATCGCCGGCCCGAAGCTGCAATCGCCCGCGAGGATGAGTGTCCCGTCACCTGCCGCTTCGCGGATGATTTCGAGGCCACGGCGCAGGTTCGCCAGGCCGGTCGTCCCGGCTGTGGTGTATGCGACTTCGCTCGCGGGTCGAACAGCGGCGTCCAGGGAGTCCAGGCGGAGCTGCCCGTATCCCCATTCCTTGATGATCGTCCCGATAGCCTCGCGAAGCCACGACTCCGCCGCCGGGTTCGTGCAGTCGAGCACGGCGCAGCGACCCTGGGGCGTATTAATCAGGAGGGCTCCGCCCTTGCGTGTCTTGAGTGCCAACCCCGGGCTTTCTCGCAGGGCGGCAGAGTCTTCGGGGAGGAGGAAAGGTGACAGCGCGAGTCCCGGCCGGTATCCG
>DATCGT010000105.1:0-11864 GCA_036508775.1 Tepidiformaceae bacterium
GATGATCAGCCCTGCAAAGATCAAGAGCGGCCCCCTCCAGGTGCGTGAGGACCTGAGCAGGACGAAGAGAACGGGAAGAACGACGACGGACACCGCGGCCGAGACCGCGAAGGTAGCGAGGACATCGCTGAAGGAAACGGCCGTCCAGTTGCCACCCGCCCAACGGCTGAGGCTGCCGCCCTTGATCAGCCCGGCAACGAAGATCGCAAGAGCGGCCACGACGGCCAACGCCGCCGCCGGGATCATGGGATTCAGGTGCCGAGACGCTTCGGCCCCTCGCGTGTCAGGGGCGCCGCGCAGGAGGATGTCAGGATATGACTTCTGCAGGTAGGCGATGCCCAGCGCCGTGACCGCCGCTTCAACGAAGGACGCACCAAACACGTGCGAAAGCAGCATGGCGGGAATCGCGGCCTGGAGGCCGTAGGGGCTGTAGTCTGGCACCCCGCCAGTACTCCAGAAGTGGGGCTGAATCCCGAGTTCCACCCCAACCGCGAGCGCCGACAGCGTGATCCCGACGTATGAGCCGACTGCGGCCGCGATCACCCGACGCTCCGAGAGAATCGGGCTGCGCCCGGCAACCAGTCGAAAGACGAGGTAGCCGGAGATCGGCAGGATGACGCCCATGTTCAGGCAATTGATGCCGATGGCCGTGATGCCGCCATCGCCGAAGAACAGCGCCTGGATCACCAGGGCGACCGAGGTCGAAATGACCGCGGCCCATGGTCCAAGGACGATGGCCGTGAGCGTACCGCCGACGGCGTGAGCGGTGGTACCGCCGGGGACCGGGACGTTGAACATCATGATGGCGAAGTTGAAGGCGGCGAAGATGGCGAGGAGGGGAACGGTGCGACCACCGACGACCCTCCGAACCCGCGCGGTTGCTACGCCCCAGAACGGGGCGGCGGCAGCGTAGCCTGCCCCACAAGTCGCGGGGCTGAGATAGCCGTCCGGAATGTGCATGGCGCCCCACCCCCATCGTCCCGGGCGCAGCCGGGTTCGAAGGTGAGTGGAGTGTATCGGTCGCGAAGACGGCGCTGCAACTCGTTGCAGTTGCCGTCTGTTGCAAGGAGCGGGTTTGCCGCGAACGGGGCGAGATCCGTATCGTTTGGGGCATGCAAGGACCAGCGCGCTACCGGGTCGGCGACTTCGACCTGGCGGTCATCTCCGACGGATACATCGAACTCGATGCAGGGGCTGTGTTCGGGCTGATCCCACGGATCATGTGGGAGCCAATCGTCGGGCCTGAGAGCATCAACGAGCAGTACCGGATCCCGCTCGGGCTGAACTGCGTGGTCGTGCGACGCGGCGACGAAGTCCTGCTTATCGAGACGGGCATGGGGACGAAGCACACCGACGCGCGTGCCTTCCCCGGTGATTATGGCCACCTGCTCAAGAGCCTTGAAGGGCTGGACCTCCGCCCCGAGGACGTCACGGCTGTGGCGAACACGCACCTCCACGCCGACCATTGCGGCTGGAACACGGTCCTACGGGAGGGAGAAGTCGTCCCCACCTTCCCGAGGGCGCGGTACTTCATCCAGCAGAAGGAATGGGACGTAGCGCTTCACCCGAACGAGCGGACACGCGGGACCTACTTCGCCGACAACTTCGAGCCGCTCGCCCGGACCGGCCAACTCGAACTTGTCGACGGCGATCAAGAGATCGCGGCCGGGGTGCACTTTCTCCCAGCCCCGGGGCATACCGCGGACCACGCGATGATCGTGCTGGCATCGGGCGGGGAGACTGCGATCTACACAGGTGACCTCATCCATCACGCGGTGCAACTGGAGCGGCTCGCGTGGATCGCGGCCTTCGACGTTCTCCCGCTGGAGACGCTGGAGACGAAGCGCCAACTCGCGGCCCGAGCGATCCGTGAGAACGCGCTCCTCATCTCGGCACACAGCGCCTTCCCGGGAACGGGGCGATTGAGGGAGCGGGACGGCCGCCGGACGTTCGTGCCCGAATGACAGAACCGCCAGCCGCGCATCTTCTCCTGCACGACATGCACCTCGCGGCAGGCGCCACCTTCGCCGCGTACTGCGGGTGGTCGCTGCCCCACGACTACGGTGACGCGATCGCGGAATACCGTGCCTTCCGGTCGTCCGCCGCCGCGGTCGACCGTTCGTTCCAGAGCCGCCTGCTTGTCACCGGTGGCGAATCACAGGCACTGCTCGTTAGCGTCTTCGGCGAAACGATCGACGAACTGCAGGAGGCGGAAGCCATTCGCACCGTCGCTTTGGACAACGACGGAACCGTACGCGATTTCGCGGTGGTAGCACGGACTGGGGCAGCGTCATTTCTGATCATCGGGGAGCCGGGGCAGCGACAGGAGACAGCCCGGAGGCTTCGCGACGCTATCCTCGCCGACTGGGACGTCCGCGTCGACGACCGAACAGAAACGACGTGCCTGGTGGGGATCGTCGGGCCGGAGGCCGCGATGGTAGTTTCGAACCACCTCTCAGACGGGCTGCCGGACCGCGTACCGGGCATGCACTGCGTCGCATTCGAAGCGCTCGGGTTTCGATCGCTCGCCATCAGGATCAGTGACACAGGGGACGACGGGTTCGCCTTGATGCTTGCGCCCGGCGTGGCGCGGCACGCCTTTGAGTCAGTTCGCGCAGCGGGAGTGTCACTGGCGGGCCATGCGGCTCAGACCGTTGCCAGGGTCGAGGCATGCATACCGGCGTTCTCGCCGGACCTCGAAGTGGGACTCAACCCCGCTGAGGCAGACCTGGCAGGTCTCGTCTCGGGAGCGAGCGGGCCGGTGAGGCGGATGCTGAGTGCTATGAGGATTGGTGGTGACGTCGCGCCAGCGACGGGCGTTCCGATTACACTGGGGCCTACAGCAATTGGCGAAGTACGATCCTCCGTGCGATCGCCCCTGCTCGCCTCGACTATCGCGCTCTGCGTGGTTGAGGCGCGGCAGTCGCTCCCTGGCACTGTGCTCGATGTCGCCGGCAGCCCGACGACAGTTGTGACGAAACCTTTCTACCGACGAAGGAACTAACCATGGAACCGAACGGCCAGAGATTGCCTATCACCTACCGGGAGCCCGGCGTCATCGAAACGAACATCGGCGACGAGTGGCGAGCTCGCTGGGTCGACACCTCGGAGCTTCCTGACGGCGTAGAGGTCACTCTCGTCCGCGCGCTGATCTTCGCCGCCGACAAGGGGTATGGCATCCGGCCGCGGGGCACCACCACCTGGATCGCTGTCGAAGACGAATTGCCCTCCGGGGAAACACCCGAAGCCTACCTCCGGCGAATCCTCGAGGAGCGAGTCGCCCTTCACGTGGGAATGGTCGAACTCATCGGGTTCCAGGCATGCCGGGCGACGCGATACAACGCGAACTACAGCGAAGGTGACCTGACGCTCCGGCCGCTGTACATCGTCGCGGTCAGCAGCGCCGATGTGGTCCCCGCGAACTCCGGCTATGAGCGCCGCCGCATGCCACTGAATGAGTACGGAATGGCGATGCGGGCCCGGTATCCTGAAATCGAGCCCCACATCACCACCCTGCTCCAGCGCTACGGGGTCATGCTGGCCAGGGGCGAAGTGCGCCCGGCTTAGCTCCCCAGGTCCCAGGTGGCTGAGATGTCCACCGTCACGGTGTTGCTCCCCGAGGAGATCGGAACAGCCATGTCGGTCGACGACGCTACGCCCTTGCCGGCCACGGCGACGGGCTGCGGCCTGCTCGATTGGACTTCATTGATCGATATCGGCTGTCCGAGCGAGCCGCCCCCAAGCTTGGCGAGCTGCTCTGCCTTGGTGCGGGCATCGGCAACCGCAGCCTGGCGAGCCTGGTCGATCAACTTGCTGTTGTCGGCAACGTCGAAGCGGACCGCCTGCACCTGGATGCTGTCGCCGCCCGCGACCGTGGCGTCGTCGACAACTTTGCTGAAGGTGTCCACCTTGCGGACCTTGACCTCAACGGTATTCGAAACGGCATAGCCGGTGACTTTCGGCGTCGTCCCCCGGTAGTCGTACGCCGGGCTGATCGAGTAGTTGGTCGTCTTGATGTCGGCGTCGGCGATGCCGTTCGCCTTGAGTGATTTCATCACCGCATCCGCTACGGTCGCGGCTGCGTCGCGCGCCGCCGCGACCGTAGCGGCCTGGACCTGCACGCCGACCTGGAAGAAGCCCGTATCAGGCTGGGCCACGACCTCTCCGTGCCCGGTCACGGTCACTCCCCGCTGGGTGGTTGGGCTGTTAACGACGGTCGTCTTGTCCGTCCCGCAGGCGAGCGCGACGAGTGCAACCACAAGGGCAATTGCGACGAGGGCGATGCGTTTCATGAGTTCCTTCTCCTTTGATTGCGGCGCATGACCAGCGCCGCTCCGATACAAGCGACCGCGAGCGCGCCAGAACCGATCTCCAGCGTCCGCAGACGATGGTCTCCAGTTGAAGCGGCCGGAACGGGCGGCGCCACGGCCTTCTGCCCCGAATCCAGGCGCGGGCCCGCACTTTCAGGTGTTACGGGCCCGATGGCTGCGCTCGGTGCCGAGATGGCCCGAGCCGTGGCAGCCTGCGGCGGCGCAGCCTGGTTCGACACGGGACCCGCCGCCGTATCGCCGGACGCCGTCGATACCTGGAATGTCGACGGGGCTGTAGCGAGCGTTCCGCTGTGCCCGGAGCCGTTCAAATCGACCACGACGGTTGATACGAGTCCAACGATGGCCAGTGCCGCCAGGGCGAGCGCCAGTCGCGGCGCCCGCCGGTCCGGCACGGTTGGCGGGCGTATTGCGACCATCTCGGGGGAGAGCCGGAACGAACGAGGCACCACAGGCGCGGGCATCGCGGCGACGGCACGCTTCAGGCTGCGTCTCTCATCGACCGCGATAGCACAGCGGCGACAGCCTCCCAGGTGCATTTCGAAAGCGGCAAGAAGGCGCGGGGCGAGTTCCCTGTCCACGTAGGCATCCACCTCTCGGTACCAGCGTGAATGAGGACGCAGACCATCGAGAATTTGGATCGGCGACCACGTCACAGGTCTCATAACGCCGCCCCGGGTGAATTTGTTCCTGTCGCAGTGAGAACGCGTCGTAATCGCTCGCGTCCGCGGTGGATCCGCGATTTCACCGTGCCGACGGACGTGTGCGTCAGAGAAGCGACCTCCTCATAGCCAAAACCGTGCACGTCGACGAGAACGATGACCTGTCGCTGGTCGAACGGGAGCGTGTCCAGTGCTCGCTGGAGCTCGGCAGCCAGGGCGAGTCGCTGAACGCGGGCTTCAGGCGTTTCTCCCGTATCGGGCGGATCCAACGGGACGTCGCCCTCGCCGCGGGCCTCGTCGAGCGACATCGCGCCCCCCTTTCGACGACGGCGGCGCAACTCATCCTTGCTGGCATTCGCCGCAATGCGAAGCAGCCACGATCGGAGGTTCGAGCCCGTGAAACCATGGATGGCGCGATAGGCGGAAAGGAACGTCTCCTGGGTAGCATCTTCGGCGGCCTGGCGGTCGCCCAGGAGGTGGAAGGAGACCGAGAAGACGATCACCTGGTAGCGGTCGACGATTTGATTGAAGGCGTCGAGAGACCCGGCAGCGGCTTCGCTGGCGAGGCGTTCGTCAGGGGGTTCGGCCGTGTCGGCCATCGGGGTCGAGCGTAGGTCAATCGGCTGTAAAGGGCGATGAGACCGGGCGAACGGGCCGAAATGGGAGCCTGTGCTACGCTGACGCCAATGGGACAAGAGACCCAACCGCCTGCTGGAGATGAGCCCGTTCCCAGCGGCGAGGACACGACCACAACTGCAGCCCCGGTACTAGCCCCGGCGATCGGCCCTGAACCGGAAGCCAGCGGTATCCCTTCAACCCCAGCACCGGCTGTTCCCTACCTGTCTTTCGACCTGGGCCCAGACCTTGAACCCGAGTGGGCGAAGCCATCGCCCGGGTTCGTCCCGATGCCCGACCTCGGGCCATTCGACGAATGGTTTGCTGACGACGATGGCCTCGGCAGCCTAGGTCCGACACCCGAGGATGTGGCCGCCGAAGCGAGGCGCAAGGCCGATCTGCGACGACGCAGAACCCAGGCACTCGTCCGCGAAGTCGTCGAAACAGGACTCCTCGCGCTGCTTGTCTTCCTCGCGATCCGGGCGAGCTTCCAGAAGTACGTGGTCGACGGCAGTTCGATGTTCCCGACGCTGCACAATGGCCAGCTGCTTATCGTGAACCAGATCATCTATTCGCAGGTCGACACGAAGGGACTGGGCAAGTTCCTGCCATTCCTCGACACGGGCGGGTCCGGCAAGAAAAACGTCTTCCACGGGCCCCAACGGGGCGATGTCATCATCCTGGTTGACCCGGCGCAGCCCAGCAAGGACCTCGTGAAACGCGTCATCGGCCTTCCCGGGGAGACGATCCAGATTGTCAGCGGCACCGTCTACATCAACGATGGCCGCCTGGATGAGCCCTACATCAAGACGGCCTGGCATGCCGATATGGCGAAGCAGACGATCCCGGCAGACCATTACTTCGTGATGGGTGACAACCGCGACAACAGCCTCGACAGCAGGGCGTTGGGCACGATTCCCGCGAATTATGTCATCGGGCAGGCGGTGCTTTCGTTCTGGCCGATGGACCGGTTCGGGCTGGCGCCCAACGAATCGCCGACTGTGACAAGCGAGCCGCCGCCAACGGCGGGCAGCGTGCCAGCCCCCGCCGGCCACTAACCGACCGGGGCGCTGTGCAACCTCGGGCCGTGCTACCCTGAATCCCGATGGGACAGGATCGCCAACCGCCGGCAGGAGATGAGTCCGAGGGTGGCGAACAGCAGGCGGGCTCTACGGATTTCGCGCCGCCTCCTTTCACGCCAACGGTCCTTGGGCACGCCCCGTTCACCCCTGAGACCACCCCTCCCCTCATCGCACCCCCGGGGGTGCAGGGCAACCCCCCGTGGAGTGATGCGATCCCCGGCCTGATCCCGATCGCGCCGGCAACCGGCCCGATCGCACCAGAGGCGGAAGCCGTCCTCCCCGAACCTACAGGCTCAGTTGAAGAGAGCGAGAACCAGGGCGACACCGCCGAGGAGACCGGGCCCGGGCCAACAGCCGAGGAAGTTGCTGCCGAGATTCAGCGACTCGAGGAACTCCGGCGGCGACGGACGCGGACCATTGTTCGCGAGCTGACCGAGACCGGCCTGCTGGCGCTGATCGTCTTTCTTGCGGTTCGGGCGAGCCTGCAGAACTTCAAGGTCGACGGGAGTTCGATGTTCCCGACGCTCCACAACGGCCAGTTTCTCATCGTGAACAAGCTGGTTTACACAGAAGTGAACGTTGAGAACCTCGGAAAGTTCCTGCCGTTCCTGGATACGGGGACCTCACCGAAGAGGAACGTGTTCCACGGCCCACAACGAGGCGACATCGTCGTCCTCGTTGACCCCCAGAGGGACTCCACCGACCTCGTGAAGCGAATCATCGGGCTGCCCGGCGACACCCTGGAGATCGTCGGCGGGAAGATCTACATCAACGGACAGCTCTTGATCGAGCCATACATCAAGACCGTGTGGCACGACACCAAACCGAAGGTGGAGATACCCGCCGGCCAGTACTTCGTTATGGGTGATAACCGAGACAACAGCCTCGACAGCCGCAGCCCGCAGGTCGGACTGATCCCGGCTGACCACATCATCGGGAAGGCCCTCCTCTCGTACTGGCCAACGGATCGCTTCGGGCCGGCCCCAAATGAGGCACCGACGCTGTCCGCGCAGGACACGATCTCGCAGACCGCGACGCGGTAGCAGGCGGGCGATGCGAAGTAGACCCCCCGCGTCGCGGACGGTACTCTCCAAGCCGTGGAAGACCATTTCAAAGCACTCGAAGAGCGCGGGGCTCTGCTCCGCGGGCACTTTCAATACGCCAGCGGACGCCACGGCGACCTCTACATCGAAAAGTTCCGAATTCTCCAGTGGCCTGACCTCACGGGTCCGCTCTGCAAGGAGATCGCGGGCTTCTTCTCCGGGAAGGTGAACCTCGTTGCGGGCCCGACAACTGGCGGGATCATCCTCAGCTATGAGACAGCTCGCCACCTGGGGCTCCGGTCCATCATCGCGGAGCGCAAAGAGGCCGGCCCGGGACGCGAGTTCAAGCGTGGTTTCGAAGTCGGCCCTGGCGACCGGGTCCTCGTCGTCGATGATGTCCTGACCACCGGAGGCAGCATCCGCGAGGTCCTCGATGCGGTTCGGGCGCGCGGCGCGGAAGTGGCGGGGGTTGGCGTGCTGGTGGACCGGACCGGGGGGCAGGTGGACTTCGGCGTGCCGTTCTTCGCCAGCCTGACGGTGACGATGTCGTCGTGGGCGCCGGAAGAGTGTCCGTTCTGCAAAGAGGGCGTCCCACTCGTCATTACGTGAGCGAAGAACGCGCACGCTCGACGTACAATCGGCCATATGCGGTACGTGCGCCCCGCCGGTAACAACCCGTCGTTCCTGCTGAAAGCACTCGGGGAGGCCTCAGGCGAGGTGCGCCGTTCGATTGGCGGACTCCGACATCGGCAAATCATCGAGCCGGGAACCGGGACGGACGAGGGATGGTGCCTGCTCGCGGTCGCGACGCATCTGCGCGACGTCGAGGAGGGTATCGGCGATCAGATCGAACTGATCCTCACCGCCCGGGAACCCAGGATTCCGTACATCGATCTCGACAACATTCCGCTGCCCGAGGACTACCTGGGCGAGGACATTGAGTACGTCCTCGATGACTTTCACATCTACCGCCGGCAGAACAGCTACCGGCTATGGGACCTGGACCCATCCCAGTGGGAACGGGCGGGCATCCACCCGTACAGCGGACGGCAGACGGTCATGGAGATCGCCCGAGAGGTCTATCAGCATGACCTCGAGCACCTGTGGCAGGTGCGGCGGATGATCGAACGTTTGGCGCAGTAGGCAGACCAGACGCATCGGCGCCGATGACGCACTGAGACAGTGCTGTTAAGGTCCGAAAGATGGCACGTTCGTCCCCCCAGACCGCGCCCGGTTTCACTGGAACGCCCGTAATCGTCGGGGTCATCAACGTTTCGCCCGAGTCGCCGAACCGTTCGTCGGTCGCGACCACGCCCGCAGCCGCCGTCCGGCTCGCACGGCGGCACGTCCGAGACGGGGCAACCCTCATCGACGTTGGCGGGCGTTCGTCGTCTCACGATTCACCAGTCGTGTCGGACGACGAGGAGCAGCGGAGAATCCTTCCCGTGATCCGTGCCCTCAAGGACGACGGGATCAACGTGTCGATCGACACCTGGAGTTCCGTTACCGCGCTCGAGGCCATCGAATGTGGCGTCGACTTCGTGAACTTCACGGGCGAGGAGCCATCCGAGCCTCTCTGTAAAGCGACGGCCGCCGCGAACATCACGCTGAGCCTGTCGTACATGCCTTACGGCGACCCGTATGGCATGAGGACCGCACCTCCGAAGCTGGCATCGATGGACGAGATCGTTGCCTACTTCGAGACGCGGATCGCTGGTCCGGCGGGCACTGCCGGGGCGAAGCTCGTCATCGACCCCAACATCGGGATGCTGCACGGGAGCATCCGATCGAACCGGCCGCTCGCGATCGCGTGGCGAGCGAGCATCATCTCCCGTATCCAGCAGCTCTTCCCACTGGGCGCGCCGGTGATGCTGGCGTTGCCCCGCCGCGACGGCCAGGGCGCCACGACGATCTGGGCAGTGTCGATCCTTATGTCGGGTGCAACCTACATCCGGACGCATCACCCCACCGTCATCGTCAGGACCGCAGAAGTCCTCCGTTGCCTCCCGTAAAGGCCGCCTTCCGATAGGGCGCCCTGGCAGGTGCCACAGCCCCCTAAAACGCTCACCCCGCCGCCGAACCTGCCGATATTCATCGTGACGGATTGCGAGGGCCGGTCGTGCGAATCTTCACTGTGGTCGATGACAATGCTGCCGAGCTGGAATCTACGGCCCAGCAGATTCTTGCGTTGAGTCCCGGCGCCGAGATTATCAAGGCAGCCAGCGGCGAAGCTGCGCTGGAAACCCTGTTCGCACGACGCGTCGTCCCGTCGCTGATCTTCCTCGATTTCAAGATGGGCTCCGGGATGAATGGCCTGCAGCTCCTCGGGCAGTTGCGACAGACACGCTGGCTCGAAGGTGTCCCCATCGCGATGCTCACCGAGCCCGTCCAGGACCGCGACCTGGTCACCTTCTACCGTCTCGGTATCTGCTCGCTTCTGACCAAACCGGTTCACGGGTTTGAACTGCGCGAAGCTATCCGGGACTTCGCGCAGCCCGCAAGAGAGTTGACGTCCGCATCAGTCGTCCAGGGGCGAGGAACCTACCAGCGCGACCGATCCGCGGCGTAGTTCAGCGGCAGAGTGCGTTCAACTCTTCGCGGACCGCGGCTGCTTGCTCGACCGTCTCCTGGTGGCCTCCCTGCGCTGGTACCAGGTTGATATGGCGCACGCCGGCTTCAACGTACGGCACAAGGAATTCCGCGACCTCTCGGGGTGTCCCGATGGGCGTGTAGCGAGCGAAGCGAGCGAACGGTAACCCGTACATCGCCTCCATCCGGTCGGACACCAGAGCCTGCGCTTCCGCTCGATCGGTGCCGATGCTGGTCCAGAACTGCATCCCGAATTCGACCAGTCCTCTCGCTCGCCCCGCCGCAGCCGCCGCTTCCGCGATGCGCTCCTGCGCCTCGCGGAACCGGTCGGTGGATTGCCAGATGCCGGTGTAGCCATCGCCGTAGCGCCCGGCGCGCACAAAAGCGGCGTCGCTGCGTCCGCCAATGAAGACAGGGACCGGCCGAAGAGGCTTCGGATAGAGGGTCACGTCGTCCAGCTGGAAGTGGTGGCCCTTAAACGTGACGTTGTCTTCGGACCAGAGGCGCCGAAGGATCTGTAGCGCCTCGTTCGTTCGCGCGCCGCGTGTGCCCGGGTCAATGCCACAGGCAAGAAACTCGTGCGGGTCCTCGCCGCCGATCCCGACGCCAAGTACCAGTCTACCCATGCTGAGCTGGTCGATCTGAGCGACCTGGAGAGCAACGAGCACCGGGTGCCGGAGGGGCAGAAGGTAGACGCCGGTCTTCAGTTCGATGGTGTCGGTCACCGCGGCGATCGCGGCAAGGGTAATCAACCCGTCGTTTCCGTAGCCATGGAAGGTCACATGGTCACCGGCAACCAGGCCGTCGAGGCCCAGCGCCTCCGCCCGGCGCGCAGCGTCGAGGACCATCTCGCCGGTTGTCCCGAGGCGGATGTCCCACGATTGAAGGACTACTGAAACCCTCGGAGCCTGCAAAGCCTTCTCCTGCCGGTTGACCGCATTGTAGACACAGACGGATTTCCGGGGACCTGCACGTGAGCCGGTGTCGCGTACAATCTGCGACACTGCCGCGGCCCAAGGCCGCACTTCTCACACCGGAGGACCCCCGTATGCCCATTGCTGACTTCTCACTCAAAGGCAAAGTTGCGATTGTGACCGGCGGAAGCCGTGGGATCGGACGCTCAATCGCGATCGGACTCGCAGAGGCGGGAGCCGACGTCTGCGTCGCCGCGCGCAAGCTCGAAGCGCTCGAAGAGGCGGTCACCGCGATCAATGCAACAGGACGGAAAGGCATCGCCGTCCCCACAAACGTGCGCGACATGGCCGCGCTGCAGAACCTTGTAGATGAGACTAAGAAGCAGCTCGGCCGGGTCGACATCCTGGTGAACAACGCCGCTACGAATCCCGTCTTCGGGCCGGTAATCAACAACGACGAGCGCGCCTGGGACACCGTGATGAACACGAACGTGAAGTCGCTCTTCTTCCTGAGCAAGATGGTACGAGACGCGATCAAGGAGCACGGCCAGGGCGGCGCCATCATCAACATCAGCTCGACGGGCGGGCTACGCGCGTCTGGCGGACTCGGCGTCTACTCGGTGTCCAAGGC
>DATCGT010000106.1:0-2684 GCA_036508775.1 Tepidiformaceae bacterium
GCGCCCTGGCGAATGGCCGTACCGAGGCAGTCAGCACCGGTGTCTCCGCCACCCAGGATGATCACGCGTTTGCCCTTCGCCGAGATGAACTCGCTCTCGGGAACCTCCGCACCGGACACGCGCCGGTTCTGGAGGGGGAGGTAGTCCATCGCGAGGTGAACGCCTTTCAGTTCGCGCCCGGGAACATCAAGGTCGCGCCCGATCGTCGCGCCCCCGGTCAGGCAGATGGCGTCGTAGTGGGCAAACAGTTCGCGGGCATCGAAGTCCTTCCCGACATTCACGCCCGGCTTAAAGACGACGCCCTCCGCGGCCATCTGTTCCATTCGCCGATCGATGAATGGCTTCTCCATTTTGAAGTCGGGGATGCCGTAGCGCAGGAGGCCGCCAATGCGATCGGCGCGCTCGTAGACGGTGACGGTATGGCCCGCGCGCGCAAGCTGCTGAGCACAGGCAAGCCCGGCGGGCCCGGACCCAATCACCGCGATGGTCTTGTCCGTCTTCGTGAGTGCCGGCTGTGGTTTGATCCAGCCTTCGAGGAAAGCGCGCTCGATGATGGTCAGTTCAATTTGCTTGATCGTCACCGGGTCCTGGTTGATGCCGAGGACGCAGGCAGCCTCGCAAGGCGCCGGACAAAGACGGCCGGTGAACTCCGGGAAGTTGTTCGTGGCATGGAGGCGCTGAATCGCCTCCTGCCAATGCCCCCGGTAAACCAGATCGTTCCAGTCGGGAATGATGTTGCCCAGTGGACAACCCTGGTGACAAAAGGGAATGCCGCAGTCCATGCAGCGCGCCGCCTGTTCCTGCAGTTTCGGGACAGGGAACTCCTCGTAGACCTCGAGCCAGTCATTGACTCGCTCTTCGACAGCGCGTCGCGTCGGCATGGCACGTCCGAACTCGAGGAACCCGGTCGGCTTAGCCACGCGGGGCCGCCGTGGTCACGTTCTTCTGCTCGACCGCCGCCTCGCGCTGTTGCTTGAGGACGCGCTTGTACTCGTTTGGCATCACTTTCACGAACCGTGCAGCCCCAGCGGGCCACGCCTGAAGAAGGCCCTGCGCGACGGTACTGCCGGTGTATTCAAGATGGCGCTCCAGGAGGCCATGCACGAGTTCGAGGTCCTCCGCTTCGTCGAGACGTTCGAGTGAAACCATCTCGCGGTTGCAGCGGCCCGCGAAGTCACTTTCCGGGTCATAGACGAAGGCGATTCCGCCGCTCATGCCAGCGCCGAAATTCCGCCCTGTGGGACCGATGATTACGACGCGGCCGCCGGTCATATACTCACAGCCGTGGTCGCCAGTGCCTTCAACGACGGCGACGGCACCGCTGTTTCGCACCGCGAAGCGCTCGCCAGCCACGCCGCGGAAGAAGGCTGCACCGCTCGTAGCGCCGTAGAGGGCAACGTTACCGATGACGATGTTGTCTTCGGGGACGAACGTCGCGGCCTTCGGCGGATAGACGATCAGCTTGCCACCCGACAGGCCTTTGCCGACATAGTCGTTGGTGTCGCCCTCAAGTTCGAGGGTGATGCCAGCTGGAAGGAATGCGCCGAGGCTCTGTCCGGCCGAACCGTTCAAGCGAACGTGAATGGTGTCGTCAGGCAGACCGTTGGCGCCGTATTTGCGGGTGAGTTCGCTGCCGAGGATGGTGCCGACCGTACGGTTGACGTTCCGAATTGGCAGCTCAATCTTCACCGGCTCTCCGCGCTCAAGCGCGGGCGCCGAGAGCTTCAGAAGCGTGTGGTCCAGTGCCTGATCGAGGCCGTGATTCTGCAGCGTTACCTGGTGGGTAGCCACCTCGGGGCCGACCTCAGGGCGGAACAGGATCGATGAAAGGTCGATGCCCTGGGCCTTCCAGTGATCCACTGCCCGGCGCATATCGACGAGGTCGCTCCGACCGATCATTTCATCGAAAGTCCGGAAGCCGAGTTGCGCCATGTATTCGCGCACTTCGTTCGCGATGAAGCGGAAGAAGTTCACGACATGGTCAGCCTGTCCGCTGAACCGGCTGCGCAAAGTCGGGTTCTGCGTGGCGATACCGACGGGGCAGGTATCGAGATGGCAAACGCGCATCATGACGCACCCGAGGACGACCAGCGGGGCCGTCGCGAAGCCAAACTCCTCGGCGCCGAGCAGAGCCGCGATAACGACGTCCCGTCCCGTCTTCATCTGACCGTCAACCTGCACGACGATGCGATCGCGAAGCTTGTTCACAACCAGCGTTTGCTGCGTCTCCGCAAGTCCCAGCTCCCAGGGGATGCCGGCGTGCTTGAGGGAGGTTAGTGGGCTGGCGCCAGTTCCGCCGTCGTAGCCGCTGATCAGGACAAGATCGGCCTTCGCCTTCGCGACGCCGGCCGCGACAGTGCCAACCCCGACTTCAGCCACGAGCTTCACGCTGATGCGTGCGCGGCTGTTCGCGTTCTTGAGGTCATGAATCAGCTGGGCCAGGTCCTCAATCGAATAGATGTCGTGATGCGGGGGCGGACTGATGAGCCCCACACCCGGCATGGAATGGCGGACCTCCGCGATCCACGGGTACACCTTGTGTCCCGGGAGTTGGCCGCCTTCGCCGGGCTTCGCACCCTGCGCCATCTTGATCTGGATCAGGTCGGCGCTTGCCAAGTACTCGGCAGTCACGCCGAAACGGCCCGATGCCACCTGCTTGATACGAGAACGCAACGAATCTCCCG
>DATCGT010000107.1:0-4193 GCA_036508775.1 Tepidiformaceae bacterium
AGGCGATCATGTCAGCGCACGAGCGGTATATCCGCGCCTATCCCGACCAGTGGTACATGTTCCGCTACATGTGGCCGCGCCGAACCGCGCGAGCAAGCTCCGTCGCCAAATGAATACGCTCTGGGCGCTGCGCCTGGCCGGGCCAATCGTGGGACGGTTTCCCAAGATCTTCTACCCGTTCGCAGCCTTTGCAGGCTGGCTCGCCTGGTGGGTCAAACCGCAGGCCAGGGAAAATCTCACCCGCAACATGCTGCCGCTATGCGACGGCGATCTGCGGCGTGCGCGGCGAGAAGGTCTGAACGCGTACCAGAACGTGGCGCGTTACTGGGTCGACCTGACAACGCTCCCTCATCGCGACCTGTCCAGATTCGAACAAGACCACATAACCGTGGTCGATCACGGGGGGAGGGCTGCGCTCGAAGCTCCAGGAGGGCTGGTGTTCGTGAGCGCGCACATCGGGAACGGCGAACTGGCGATCCAGGCCATGACAATGCGAGGCCGCAAATTTGTGGCGCTCGTTGAACCCCTGAAGCCTGAGAGCCTGTCGGACAAGATGCTTCAACTCCGCTCCTCAGCGGGCGGCTGTTTCTATGCCGCGGACTTCAAGGGCCTCCGGGCCGCCATCGAAGCGTTGAAGCAGGGCGATATGCTGGGAATGATGGGCGACCGCGACATCCAGGGGACAGGGCTCTGCGTTACTCTCTGCGGACGCGATGTCCGGCTGCCGCGGGGCCCCTGGGAGCTAGCGCGGCGCGAGGGCGCCACCGTGCTACCGGCCTTCAGCAACCGCACATGGACTGACAGGTTTGTGGTCTACCTTGAGGCACCGTTGAAAGTCGACTGCACGGATGATGCTGAGGGCGACATCCGGCGGGCAATGCAAGAGTGGGCCGGGATCTTTGAACGCCGCTTAAAGGCGAACCCCGGGCAGTGGGGAGTGCTCGAGGATTTCTGGAAGGTGCACGGCTGTGGCTAAGGCCGACCTCCACATCCACACACGCGTTTCAGATGGCATGGCAACCGTCGAACAGGTCCTAGAGTTCGTCGAGCACCAGACGGACCTGGATGTCATTGCCGTCGCTGACCACGAGGACGCCACCGGCGGCCAGCGGGCCCGCGAACTCGCCGCGAAGCGCGGGTACCGGTTCGAGGTCATTGTTGGTGCAGAAGTGACGACGCTCGGCGGGCATCTCCTGGCGCTCTATATCGAATCGGCACCCCGCAGTTTCCGGCGGGTAGAATCCACGCTTGAAGCCATCCATTCGCAGGATGGCATCGCGGTGGTCCCACACCCCATGAGCTGGTTAACCCGGTCCCTGAGCCGGCGGACCATCGACCGTATCTGCGCGAGAAACGAGAGCGGCATCACGTTCGACGCGATAGAACTCGGGAATCCAAGCCCGGCGGGGCGAGTGACAGCCAGGCAGGCGGCGCGCCTCAACGAGCGCCTGTGGCGCCTGCCATGCACCGGCGGGAGCGACGCACACCATCTGCTGCATCTCGGCACCGGTTGGACAGAATTCGAAGGCACCGGAGCCGACGACGTGCGCCTCGCGCTCTCAACGGGGGCGACGACGGCGGTCGTTACCAGATACCCTTCGATACGGGACGTTGGCGTCGGACAGACTGCGGCCGGGCTGATCTGGGGTTACGCTGCGACGCCACGCAAGATGCTCCGTCTTGGATCGAGGAGAAACGATTGAGAATCGCGCTCGTTTCGCCCTACGACTGGTGTGTCGACGGTGGCGTCAGGTCGCACATTGCCCACCTCGCTGAGTGTTTCCGGGAGTGGGGGCACGATGTGACGATCTTCGCGCCGGCATCGGAACCCGAACGCGTCCAGGATGAGGTCGTGGTCATGGGCAGGCCGCGAAGCCTGAGAGTCAGCGGTTCGGTGGCGCGGATCACGTTCGCCTGGAAGTCGCAGGAAGTGAAGTCCGCCCTGGCGGAGGGGAATTTCGACGTTGTTCACCTTCACGAGCCGCTGATGCCGCTGCTGCCGTACCACTTCCTTCGCCACTCGACGACGACGACGGTTGGCACCTTCCACGCCGCAAAAGAGGGAGGGAACCGTTTCTACGGGTACACGGCGAAGCTGACACGACGCTATTTCCGGAAGCTGGACGGCAAGATTGCTGTCTCACCAGCAGCGGTCGCGCTCGTGAGTCGCTACTTCGCGGGCTACTTCAACATCATTCCGAACGGCATTGACTACGAGCATTTCGCCGACGAGCGGCCGCCTATGGACGAGTTCATGGACGGCCGCCACAACATCCTTTTCGTCGGGCGCCCGGAGAAGCGCAAGGGCCTCAAGTACCTGCTGCGCGCGTACCTCCGGATCCGTGAACTGGAGCCGAACTCAAGGCTCATCGTGGTCGGGGCGGGTGACTTCAGCCGCTACGAGAACCTGATGAAGCCCTTCCCGGACGTGGTCTTCCGGCCCTACGTGCCCTACGACGAGCTACCGCGCTACCAGAAGAGCGCGGAGGTCGTCTGCTGCCCGAACACCGGCAACGAAAGCCAGGGATACGTGCTGCTCGAAGCGATGGCCGCGGGCACGCCGGTCGTGGCCAGCAACATTGAGGGCTTCGCAGGCGTGATCACCGACGAGATCGATGGGGTGCTGGTTCCACCCAAGGACGAAGACGCCCTCGCCGCGGCCGTCGTGCGATTGCTGCGCAACCCACAGGTTCGGCAACGACTGGCGGCCGCTGGCCAGATTCGCGCGGCCCAGTACAGCTGGGAACATATCGCCCGGCGGGTGCTCTCGTACTATGAGCGGCTGCTGTACGAGCACCACCAGGTCGCAGAAGCAACGTCCCGGCGCAAACCGAAGGTAGCGGAGCCGACCACGTAACATGCCCAAGCTCAATATCCTGCCGCAGCGCCTGGCGACGAGTATCGCGGAGCCGATCGGGCGGAGCGTGGGTTCGGTCGGTATCACACCGAATATGGTCTCGATGGCTGGATTCGCCGGGAACGTGCTTGCCGGTTGGCTGATTACGCGCGACGCGCTGCTCCCGGCCGGGATCGTGTTTCTCTTCTTCAGCGCCCTCGATCTCGTCGACGGGGCGGTGGCGCGCGCGACCGGCAAGGCCAGCGACTACGGGGCTGTGCTCGACGCCGTCCTCGACCGGGCGAGCGAAGTGGTGGTTCTGGCGGCCTGCGCATGGTACTTCGCGAGCCGGGGCGAAACGGTCCAGTGCGGCGTCACCTACTGCGCGATGGTTGGGAGCGTCGCGGTGAGTTACATGCGAGCGCGGGCCGAGGTTGCCGGCCTTTCGATGAGGGAAGGCATTTTCCGACGCCAAGAACGGGTCGCCCTGCTCGTCATCGGGCTGCTGTTCAACGGGCTGACGGTCGTGATGTGGATCCTCGCGATTCTCGCCAACCTGACCGCGCTTCAGCGCTTCGTCCTGATCGCCAGGGGACTCCAGGCGCCGGAAGCCACAAACTAGCTGGTCATTCCGCCCAGGCCCACGAGTGCTCGGCCGTGCTCGACTTCGCCCATGTGGCGGAGGCCATGCTGGTAGACGAAGCATTCGAGCACTTCGAGCTTCCGGACCGGCTTACCGACGCCCCCGACGACGATCGCGCAGTAGATGTTCGCCATCGCTTCGGGAAGGGCGGGGATCACGACCTGCGAAAGCACCTCTTCGTCGATGCGTTCCATGGCGGCGGCTGTGCGTGCCAGCACGGACGCCTGGTATTGCTTCCAGGCGTCGAGATTGGCGAAGCCGAGCTGTTCCATCTCTTCGACCGTTTCGACCCGCCCGAACTTGTCGACCGTAACACCGATCTTCTCCGCCCAGCCCTCGCGTTCCCAGAGCGGCGGCTCGCCCATGAACGCGCCGCTAATCGACTGGTCCTGGTTGCGGATGTAGTGGCTGAAGCTGAAAGCGATGGGCAGGACACCGGCGCGCTCGTGATGGTTGACCTGTTCGAGGGTCATGTCGGAGATGGCACGCTCCCAGAGTGTGTTCAGGGCGCGAATCCGGTTCCGCAGGCTGTCGACGAACATGTTTTCGGTCATGGGCGTTACCTCTCGTGGGATGTGTGGGAAAGACTGAGGCAGAGGGCACCTGGTGTCACGGAGCCGGCGGCTGGCTCGGCGGGTCGATGCGCGGCACAGCGGCGGCGGCGCGGCTTGCGCGGCGACGATTGTTCGAAATCATCGTCGCCGCGAGAAGAGC
>DATCGT010000108.1:0-3248 GCA_036508775.1 Tepidiformaceae bacterium
GCTCTGTCGAGACTCGAGGTTCCCAGATCAAGCGCAGCGGATCGCCCGCGACCAGCGCCGCCGCGACCACGCCGCCCAAGGGTCCGACCAGGTCGCTGACCCCGCAGAGCATGGCGACTAGGGCTGCGACGCCCCACCCCGCATAGAACCACAGGATTGCCGCTAGCACTCGTTTGGCGTTCATGGATCAAAGACTGCCGACTGAAACGGAAGGCCGCAATGGCACCTTCGTACTGACCCCCCCGCAACAATCACAACGGGTTCGCGGTGGCGAGAGTCTTCCCATTTCGCTACGTGTTCCGCCACGCAGACGTCAGAACTGTCGTGGCAGAGTCAAATGGCGGAGTTCAAGGCGATCGGGCTCGGGTTGGCAGAGGCCGCCCGTTCAGCGGCCGGAAGGGCTTACTGGACGAGATTGGATTGGGCCGTGGGGTAACTGCCGGCTGCGGGGCCGCCCAGGTTGAGGTCCTTGGTGCCACTGATCACGACCTGCCATGACACGACAGCTCCTCCTTGGCTTGGTGGGACCGACGTTCCGTGCAGGTTCACGACTGAACAGGGGGCGTAGATGATGCTGCCGGTCGCGAAGTTGAAATACCCATTTCCACCAATGTTGAGCGTGGTATTCGGGCAAGGACCAGGACTGGAGTCCTGCACCAGTGCCTTCCTGTCGACGTAGATGAGGATGTTGGTGAGGCTGTACGGGTCGGGGTTCAGGACCTGGGGTCGCAGTGCCGACAGCGGAGTGCCCCACGATCCCGCTGTTGCGCTTGTCCCCTGACCGACAGAAGAGTTGTTTCCGTTGAGATGACTGCCATCGAGGTCGCCGCTCTTCTGAGCTGAGGGACTGCAGCCAGAAGGCGCTGACGAGTTGCAGTAGGGGTCCATCGTGTAGATGAGCGTGACGCCGTCCGTCCCCGTCACGGTTCCCCCTTGAATGTTGAATCCGCCACCGGCCATGATGTAGGTTCCGCCCGACAGGGTCAGAGTGTCGCCATTCGTCACGGTGATACCGCCCCAGTAGACACCCGGGCTGGCCGTCGCGGTGCCCATCGCGGTCCACGGTGAAGGCGCGTTCCAGGTTCCGCCTGCGAGATCTGCCGGCGACAGAGCCGTGTTGTCAAAGGGCGGCACGGTAACCCGTGTCAATGGGTCGGCTTTGTACGCGGCCGGCGCCCACGCGGGCGTGACGCCAGTTGTGTCGCCACTGCCAACGATGTAATTGAGGCCGCCTGCGTTATTGAGCGTTGCTCCGCCCGACGTTGTCGCCGCATTCTTGTTCGTGCAGGCGGCATCCGACGATTTTGCCGCGCTCGAATCGACCTGAACGTCACCGCCGGTGACGTTGACCACATTGCTACCGTTGAGCTGGAGAACACCACAAGAGCTTGGGTCGAGCACTAGGATTTTCGCGTCGCCCAAGCCGTTTCCTGGACTGTTGACCGCTACTGCCAACGCGGACGCAGCGAAGTTCGAGAGACCCAGAATTCCCGACATGAACGAACGAAACGATGTCGTGATCCCCACCTGTACGTAGCCCGGGTTCTCAAACTTCGGATTCACGTTGACCATCATCGTTCCGCCATCCTCGCTGCCGGGGACATGGACCTGGACGACTGTGCCGAAAGTCCCGCACTGACCATCCACTGCGCCCGTCCCGTAGGAGCCATTCGCAAATGCAGCCGCGCAGGCCGCTGCGAGGACGGCGGGCAGCGATCCACCAGGATCCGCCTTGACCAGCTTTGCCGCGCCCGCCATGGCCGCCGCGTCCGCTGCGTTCTGCGTCTTTCGACGCTCGGCATACACGCGGCCACCGTCGAGCACGACCGCCATGCCCGCCAAGACAACGATCAAGCTCAGGGCAAACAACACGAGGATCTGACCGGCCGAAGCTCTTCGTCGATCGCGGAATCGAGACACGTCGACGTCCTCCTAGTGGGTGATGGAGAGCGTGGAATCAGCGGCAAGCGCGATCGGTCCAAGGCCGAACATCGACGGCACGATCGCGGTGAACCGATAGCAGGTTCGGACTGTCACGGGTACATCGGGGACATTGCTCGGCGAAGTGTTCGTTCCCGGTCCGCTGCAGTCCGCCGGGACAGTGCACGCATCTCCCCAGCACACGCTCGCGCGGTACTGCGTTGGGTCGAGTCCAACGGAGGACACGGTGATCGGTGCCGGGCACCCCCCTGGCGGAGGCGCCCATGCCGCCGCCGCGGCGCCGGTAGCCTCGATCACCAGTCCGCCGAGGCTGTCGCTCGTCGTCGACGCCGTCCCTGGACCGCTCCCGCACGAGCCGTCAATCGACTGTGCGAGCGATCCATGGACGATCGCATAGCGCGCGCCCTCGCGAGCGCCATTCGACATCCCCGCATAGATGAAGATCCCGCGGCCGAAGTCGACAACTCCCAGCACAAGGAGCAAGAACAGGGGTAGTACAAGTGCGAACTCGACGAGCGCCTGTCCGCGCCCTCCGTGCCTGATCATGGCTGAACCGTGTATCGAGCCGAGGTGGAGAACGTGATCCTACTGGGGATACCCGGCCAGGGCACGAGAGTCACGAAGCAGAAGGTCCCATCCACTTCGATCGTATCGCCCACGGTTGCCTGAAGAGTTGCAGTGGGCGTGAATTGGATGCCGTTTGCGTGCCACCAATTGACCGCCAGGAAGGGGTTGCTCTGGGTGGCACTCGGACTACAGACGCCCGCCACGCTGTTCGTTGACGCGGCGTAGTTGTTCGCGCAGTCGTGATATGTGACCGGATTGGCACCCCCTCCAGTCAAAGGTGGTCCCCCGGAGTAGCCCGGGAAACCGGCCGCCTCAGCGCACGCGCGGGCCTCGATGTTGCATGTGGGCCCGTATGCGCATTCGTCGCCTCGATTCTTGGGAAACAAGTAGTAGACCGGCGACAATCCCTGTGTTGCATTCGCGAGGATGCCCGCACCCCACGAAGCTCCCGCCCGCGTTGCAGCTTCAGCCGTCACGCGACCCTGCATGACCCGACCAAAGTCAACGGCGCCGAGCAGGATGATCATGAGAATCGGAACGATGAGGGTAAACTCCACCAGACTCTGGCCCCGAGCGCCGCGACCCCGCCGGGACCTCAAAGCATCACACTCCTCACTGACGCCTCGTTGGCAGAGAACCCCGAAGCGTCGCCGTCGATGCAGGCAGCGACACCGCTGACCTTGGCGCCAGAGGTACTCTGGCGGACTAGTACTTTCGACCAGACGCTAACAGCCGAACCT
>DATCGT010000109.1:0-3669 GCA_036508775.1 Tepidiformaceae bacterium
TGTCGTCGCCTTGGGCGTCGGCGTCGGCCATTACCTCGATCACGTGCCCGAAGAGATGATCGCTCACGCCCGTCAATTGCGCACGCCCATCTTCGAGGCGCCCCTGAGCGTCCCGTTCCGTAGAGTCGTGCAGTACGTGTACGACGCTCTCGGCTCTAGCGACCTCCACCATCTGCGCCGTGCTTTGGCCGTTCAGTCGCGGCTCGTGGACCTCGTGTGCCGTGAATGTAGCGCCCTGGACCTCATCACGAGCCTCTCGGAGATGCTCAGCATCCCGGTTGCGCTGTTCGATCACCGGGGAACGGTGGTGGCGCTGGGGGATCAGAGCGCTCGGGCTAAGCGCGTCGCCGCGTGTCTGCGGGAGGCGTACCAGAACGTCGACGGATCTGTCGGCCCTTTGGGTTTCATCGAGGTGGATGAGGCACGCTTCTACTACCGCCAGGTCACTATCTACGGTGTGGTCGAGCGTGTACTGGCCGCCTTGCTGCCGAAGGCCTCGGCTCCTGGGGTGGTGGAGCTGGCTCTGGAATTTGCAGGGAAGCTCGTTGGCATCGACCTGCTGCGACGGCGAGAACAGCTCCTCTCTCACCGTCGAAGACGCGACCTCTTGCTGGACGACTTTCTTGAGGGACGCATGTCGAGCGCCGAGACTGCCGATCGCATGGGCGAAGAGGGTCTCGACCTGTCCCAGCCCTGGCGGCTGGTGATGTGCGAGGCCCAGGGGCAAGCGGTCGCCAAAGGCGCGAACCTGGCCCTGAACAGGGAGACCGTGGCGTTCCGCACCAAGCTCCTCGACACCGCCGACGAACTACTCGACGAATGCGGACTGGCGCTCCTGAGCAGGCTTCGGGGCAATGCCCTGGATATCATCGTCAACGGCGACTATGGTGACGAAGAATCGACGCGGAAGTTGCTGACGGCTTTGCATAGCCGGCTTGAGACGGCGGTCGCGATGCCGGTCGCGATCGGCTGCTCGACGGCGAGCAGCGGATCCGAGTCTGCCACTCGGCAGGATCATCAGGCTGCCGAGGCGCTTCAGCATGCCAGAGACGGATCGGGCAGCCAGATCGTCCTCTATGAGGAGCTAGCCAGGCGCTTCCATTTGCTGGAGGACCAGAGTTCCGAGATGCTCGAGGCCCTCTATGAGCGACTGATCGCGCCACTAGTCCGCAACGACGAGAGGCACCGGACAAGCTTGGAGTTGACGCTGCGGGTATGGCTGGACCAGTGCCTGTCGACGCACCGAGCGTCAGAAGCACTGTTCGTCCATCGCAATACGCTTGGCAAGCGGTTGCGCCGCATCGAGGAAATCGTCGACGTCCATCTCGACCGCGTGGATGATGTCGTGGACCTGAATCTAGCACTGCGCGCCGGTGACCTTCTTCTCAAGTCTCCGGTCTCTGGCGAAAGCGGCAGGGCTAGCTTGTCCTGACGCCCGTCGCGGCGCTCGTCCCGTGGACCGCTGCAGCTCTTCCGCCACCCCGCGCGATCGCCGTCAGCGAGCCGCGAACCTCCAATCACCGGCGACTCCCTCGAGTCCTGTCGCGTAGATGCTGGTGAAGCCGCTCGGGGCGGCGCGCCATCTTGGCAGGCTGTCCTCTCGATGCCCACGTCCAGCGCGCCAGCAGTACGTGCACACCCGGCGTGGGACTTCTCGGCGCCGACGGTGGTGGCTCCCGCCGTCGGATGCAACGTTCTTGCCGCTCAAGTGGACGGGCACGTTGTACCGCGCTTACAGCTCTCCGCCGATTTCTCTGGCGAGCTGGATACATCCGTTCGGGCTAATGTTGGCGAGCCGGTAGAGCGGGGCGGTGTCCAGCGCCCGATACGCGAGTGCGCACCGTGGTGCTTCTCCATGTCTGTGAGCTCTTGGCTCTTGCCGGCTATGTCGAGCAACGCCCCTTATGTGATGCCGACCATTCGGTGCTCTTCCCAGTCCACAGGACTCATGCATCGTCGTGGTGACCGCCCTTTCATCGAGTGTGCAACCGCCACCGACGGTGTTTAAAGAGTATGCGATTGCGACTACTCGCGATACGGACCTCCGTCCTACAGTAAAAAAAAGCGCAGTGCCAGCCCGTCCGTTCGGACACTGGCGAGGTGCTGAAGGAGGTTCGGTAGCACCACCCGTTCATTGAAGGGCGTTACAGCCCTCGCACCCTGCATCACCCATGGGGAGGTTGTCTAGCAAGTGAAAACGAGATCACTCAAAGGGCGTGACTTCATCTCCCTCTCTGACTTCACCAAGGAAGAGATCGAGACGATTCTCGACACGGCGTTCGAGCTAAAGCTCGAGCGCGCTCGTGGCGTGCCGCACCACCTGCTCGCGGACAAGACGGTCTTCCTGGTCTTCTACAACCGCTCGTTGCGCACCCGGAACAGCTTCGAGTGCGGCATCATGCATCTCGGCGGCCACGCCAACTATCTGGACTCGAACACCGTCTACACTCCGGCCATCGAAGGGGCCGAGCGGGCCTTTGTCACCGAACGCCTCGACGACGTGGCCAACGTGCTCTCGCGGTTCGGCGAGGCTATCGCCATCCGTATCTTCGGCGACCCGGTCGGTTGGCGTCACGGGGAGGGCAACGCCTACATCCGCGCCTTCGCCAAGGCCGCCCAGGTGCCGGTCATCAACATGGAAGACGACATGTACCACCCCTGCCAGGGAATCGCCGACCTGATGACCATGAAGGAGAAGCTGGGCAGTCTCGAAGGCCGCAAGATCGTCATCAGCTGGGCCTCCTCACCCTCGCGCAAGAAGCCGGTGAGCGTGCCGCACAGCCTCATGGCCGGCTGCTCGCTGTTCGGCGCGCATGTCGTCTTTGCGCATCCCAAGGGCTTCGAACTCGACCCCGACCAGATCGCCCACGCTCGCGACAATGTGAACCGCTACGGCGGCTCCTTCGAGGAGACGGACGACATGCGCGCGGCGTTCGCAGACGCCGACGTCGTCTACCCCAAGTCGTGGCCCAGTCTCAAGTTCCTGGCGACGGACAGCAAGGAGGCCGACTGGGCCGCTCAGGACAAGCTCTTCGACGCTCACAAGGACTGGATCGTCGACGAAGACCTCATGAAGCTCACCAAGCGGGACAGCCTCTACATGCACTGTCTGCCCGCTGATCGTGGCTATGAGGTGACCAACGCCGTCATCGACGGGTCCCACTCCGTCATCTACGACGAGGCCGAGAACCGCCTTCACGGCCAGAAGGCCGTGATGGCACTCACGATGGGAGGGTGACCTTGGCTACGAAGGAAAGCATAGGCACGAAGGAACGCAGCCCTCTGCGCATGTACAACTCTCACGGTAGACTCCGCAAGGTACTGCTGTGTGCCGCAGACTACTTCGAGGAGCTGCCGATCAGCGAGATCGCGCAGCACAGCATGGACGACGGCGACAAGGTCGACCGTGAGCTGTCCAAGAAGATGCACGCCGAGCTGGCCGATGCCCTCCGCAGCGCCGACGTCGAGCTGCTGTGGGAGACGCCCGGGGAGGGCCATCGTTGGCAGGTCTACACCCGCGACTTTGGCATCAACACGCCTGCCGGCGCGCTCATCGGCAAGTTCAAGTACGAACAGCGTTGGGGTGACGAGGAGTACGCCATCGAGGCGCTCACGAAGGCGGGCGTCGACATCGCCGGCCGTGTGAGCGTGGGAGCGGTCGAGGGCGGC
>DATCGT010000110.1:0-3635 GCA_036508775.1 Tepidiformaceae bacterium
CGAACGCGATCGCTAGGCGTCTGCCGTCGCGGGTCGCGTGGTGCAGCTTCACGCGACCTGAGGCGAGGATCCACAACCCGTTGCAGGGCTGGCCTTCTTCAAAAACCTCTGTGTGAGCTTCGACATGGACCTCTTCGCCAACCTGGGCGATCTGGTCGACCGTGGAGGCATCAAGGCCATCGACGAGGCCCGATGCCCCCAGCGCCGCCACGCACTGTGTGAACCACAGTGGTGAGACGTGGAGAGACGTGCGGCGCCCTCCGGGCGGATCGCCGTGCGCCGCGTGCAGGCCGCCTTTGGCCCGGTAGTCCGCTCTGCCGGGGTGACTGGTTCCGATCTCAGTTGCACGCATATCGAAAAGTCGACGATGCGCCGGAGCGCTCGTACGCGGTCGACTCTAATGCCAGAAATGCCCAACGTCTATAGGGGCGGGCCTGCCCGGACCGCCCATTAACGCCGCGACGCCTCAGACGCGATAGCCGCCATCGACGCTGATTACCTGGCCGGTGATGCCTGCCGACTCAGGCGCGGCGAGCAAAGTGGCCATCGGTCCGAGTTCTTCGGGTTCCAGGATGCGGCCAAGGAGATTGTCGCGCGCGAGCAGCGCCTTCGCGCGCGGCACGTCGGTGCCCAGGCGCTCGGCCATCCGCTCGATGCCAATCAGGCGGGTGTTGGTCCAGCCCGGGCAGAGGCAATTGACGGTGATGCCGAACGGCGCCACCTGTGCTGCCAGTGCGCGCGTAAATCCGATGAGGCCATGCTTTGCCGCGGAGTAGCCCAGGGGGCCGCCGCTCGTTTTGGCGTAACCAGAGCCGATGTTGATCACCCGCCCGAATGCATGGTCCTTCATGGAGGGGAGCGCCGCGCGTGTCGCCCAGTAGTGAGTGACCAGGTTCAGTGTGAGGTTGTCCACGAAGACGTCATCGTCGTGCGTGAACGGGTTCTGGTCCTGCGGCCCTCGCCCGCTGAGCACACCGCCAACGTTGTTCACAAGGATGTCGAGCCGGCCGAAGCGTTGGAGCGTCTCCGCTACGACACGCTGCGCATCTTCACGTGTCATCGCATCGGCCTCGATCGCAATCGCCTCGCGGCCTCCCCCCTGCGCGTCCGCGGTCACCGCCAGTAATTCTTCGTGGGTGCGCGACGAGACTGCGATGTCGGCGCCATCACGGGCCATCGCCAGGGCGATCTCCCGCCCGATACCACGACCGCCGCCCGTTACCAGCGCGACCAGCCCATCCAGCCGTCCCATGTCAGCCGTCCTTTCCCGCTTCGTCGTTGTGCGGCCGATCTACGCCGATCGCCTCATACGAGTCTGCACCAGCATCGTAGCGGGCCTGGGCCTCGCGCATGAGTGCCAGCGCATCTTCGCGGCCGGAGACGTCCCGGAAGATCTGCCCTTCGTTGCGCCGCGCGGCGGCCAGGGGCAGATCTCGGCCTTCCACCAGGCTTCGTTTGCAGGCTGCGAGAGCCCATGCCGGCCAGCGGGCTATCTCCGAAGCCCACCGAATCGACTCCTCGCGCAGCCTTTGGTCGGGCACGACGCGGTTGATCGCTCCCATGTCGAGTGCTTCGCGCGCCGTAATCGGCCTGCTGTCGAGGATCATCGCCATGCACCGCGTCTGGCCAACCAGCCGGGCCAAACGAGTGGTGCCGCCGCCGCCCGGGATGATGCCAAGAGCAACTTCGATCTGCGCGTAGGTCGCTGATTCAGCAGCGATCCGGAGGTCGCACGCCCAGGACAATTCCGCGCCACCGCCCCAGGCCTGCCCGTTGTTCGCCGCAATTACGACCAGCGGCAGAGCTTCGATCGCATCGAAGAGCCCGGGCTGTCTGGGCCGCCGCTCAACTCTTCGCGGCAGCCGGGCGTGAGAGTCGATGATCGACTGGAGCGACCAGTGGGCCATGAAGTAGCCGGGCGTGTCGGAGGCAAGGACACAGACGCGTGCGTCCGCGTCCGCCGCCGCCTGCAGTCCCTCGAGGATTCGCGCGCCCAGTTCCGGGGTGCCGAAGTTCCGGGGCGGATTGTCAAGGACCAGGAGTCCAACGTGTTCGGCAGGAAATGAAAGGTGTGCAGCGGCTGACATGCGCGGATCCTCCATGCAGAGTCGGTGGCTAATCGAACATCGGTCAGCCTACTGGATTCCGCCCGTGGGGGCGGAGAGATCTTGACTGCAGGTCGGTGGGTCGGGAGCGTTGGAGGCCTCCTCCATCATCGCCGGCGCCTCGGGACCAGTGATGCCCAGCCATTGCTGCTCCCGCGCGGCAACCCAAAGGACAGCGGTTGGGGGTGACTCGCGGAGCACAATGAACGACCGTGTTCACGACAGGGTGACGACTTCCGTCAGGACGGAAGCTGCAGGAACTCGGAACTGTGCGGTACGACCGACCACAGGTCATACGCGTTCGGTGGCGTCACCGAATCAGACGAAAACAACACGTTCGGGTTGAAAATGATGTCGGCTTCGACAATCTCGTTGAAGTTGTTCGCAACCACGCAGGTGAACCCCAGCACCGATGGTCCGCCGGGGTCCTGGAAAGTCACCGTGTTCTGTCCGTCGAGATTCATTGCGCACGCACCGGCAGTCGCGGTGGTCATCCCGCCAGAGACCAGGCGGTACGTATTCCCAGGCGTCGCATTCCAGCGGGCAGCCGCGAAGTCCCCGGCGTCTTTCAGCGAAGGCTCACCGGGCTGGCTCTGGTTATAGACGATGGTTAAGGGCATCTTCGATGTCGGCCAGCTGCTCGGGATCGTTGCATAGTCAGCGACCGTGCTAAGGGAGAAGTGGTCGCGAAAGAAGCCGTCGGCGACGCGTTCGGCGTCAGCCGGCGCAACGTCGGAAGACAGGAGCAAATCGACCGTGAGGACATAGCCATCCCCACCATCGAACGACCGCTCTGTTACTTGATGGGCGGGCTGGCCTGTCATAGTCCGAGGGGCCGTCCGTGCCCAGGACGGTGCGGCCGAAGTAAGTAATCACGCGATCGCAAGCGTGAACGCTGCTGCTGACAGACGTTTGAGGTTGGTCTTTCCCCTTCGGCAGATTCCCATGGTGGTCACTGTATGGTCGCCCTACCCCAGAGGAAAGGCACCAGTAAAGCGGCCACCTCTAACAATCTCCATACACTTTGGTGCGCCTCTCCGCGCCCGATACCGAGGTCTATGCGGCGTGGCATTTGACGAAATATCCACAGCGCTGCAACGTCAAATGGGTGGGGCCGCACTCCGGCCCGGGGGGAAGACGGCCGACTATGAATAGGAACGTGGCTGGCCGACCGGAGCGAATGAGCAATGCCATGCAGCTGAGGTGGGGTGAAGTGCCTGGGGACGCGGGCCAGGAGAGAGCGACAGACGGCATGCGGGACGAACCCTTCCACCTCAGCCCGGTCCCCCTCTTTGATGAGCAGCTTGTGCTGGGTCCCGACGTCTGCCCGTTCCTGGGGCTCGAGTTCGACCGCGCCACACGCGCCCAAACGCCCACACCAGGCCACCGCTGCTTTGGTGAGAACCGGCGGCCGCGGGAGATCACGGAAGTCCACCAGGGAACCTACTGCCTCACCGGCCAGCACCTCACCTGCAAGGCCTATATGGAGCGCCTACGGCTGGCGCCACCACGACGACGGGGCCTCAGCGG
>DATCGT010000111.1:0-6609 GCA_036508775.1 Tepidiformaceae bacterium
ACGGCTTCGGCGGTATCCGGTACACCTTCAGCACGCCCGCCTTCTCCCAAACCATCTGCCAGCTCGGGTCGGGCGCGGTCTTCAGTCCCGGTGCGGCTGCCGCGTCGTTCACCACAACGAAGCTCCCCGGTTCGACCAGGCTGTTGCCCGCCGCGTCGAAGCGGTTGCGCACCACGCCGCGGTTGTTCTGGCGCTCGTACGCGCTCGTCTTGTCGAGGCCGATATGCGGGCTGATGTAGCGCGCGAAGTCGTCGTCCCACGTGAACAGCGGCGACGGCGGCTGCGTCTTCAGGAAGTCCGCCACCTGGATCTCGACTGCGTCGACGCGGTTCGCCCGCCAGTAGGCGTGGTCGTTCCGGACCGTCGACAGGCTCACGACCGACGCGAACAGCAGCCCGCACACGACGTAGAACGCCGCCATCCGCCGGGCGCTCCCTTCCAGCATGTCGAGCCACTGCGACAGCCCGATGCCGGCCAGCACGCAGATGAGTAGCATCATCGAAAGGACGTAGCGCGGCTCCTTCCACCAGGAATAGAGGCTCGGCAGCCGCATGAGGAACTCGAAGTAGAGGTACTGCCCCACGATCAGCACGAACAGCGGCAGGACCAGGCCATCGAGGCAGCGCTTCCGCCCCTGCGCCGCGATGGTGAGCAACAGCCCGACGCCACCGAGGAACGACGTCGGGATGAACATCGGGTCGTGGAGCAGGTCCCGGATGTAGCTGAGGTCGAGGTCCGTGTACTGCAGCGCGCCGGGCTGCGAATTGTGGCTCTCCGCCAGCGTCGTCCGCAGGTCCTCGAGGAACGTCCCGCCGAGGTGCATCAGCAGCACCTGGACCGCGAGGACGACCAGCAGCGCCCCCGGTATCCCGGCGAAGATCTCGCGGTGGAACCGTCGCCGCATCGCGATCAGCGCTGCGAACGGGATCGCCAGCCCGACCGCGGTCTGCCGCCCATAGAAGGCGAGCGCCCAGGCCACGCCCACGGCGAAATAGAGCAGCAGCCGCTGGCGCCGGGTGTGCTCTCGCTCCAGCACGGTCAGGAACAGCAGGATGGTCAGCCCGGCGAAGAACGCCATCATTGTGTCGGGCAGGAACTGGGTGGAATTGATGACGTTCACAGGGAAGATGACCACCAGGAACGCGGCGATCAGCCCGGCGCGGTTCCCCGCCTCCCGCCGCGCCAGCTCGAAGGCGATCAATCCCATCCCGAGCGACGCCCCAATTGGCACGATCGTCGAGACGACCTCGCCGGGGCCAAAGAGCTTATAGAACACGGCCGCCGGGACCGTGAGCGCCAGCCGGATGTACTGCGTGTAATAGAGGTTGCCGAGGAACTCGTGGTTGAACGACGGTATCCCGCGGGCGATGCTCTCCGCCGAGTCCGCATAGGCGGCGGGGTCGACCAGGACCAGCCCGTACCAGAACACGATCCGCAGCACGAGCCCCAGCGCGAGGATCGCGGCCAGCGCGGCGGCCGTCCCGGTGTTCGGGGCGGCGCTGAGACGCCGGAGCGTGGAGACGGGCTGGGTCATCCGGGCGGCCTTCGGAAAGAGAGCGTCACCGGCCCGCTCACGCGGGTTCGGCGCTCTGGTAGAATAACCGCCCTGATGCAAGCGCCAACGACCCGACCGCAGACGCACGTAGAAGACTGGACCGACGAGCGGCTGGCCCCCCGCTACCACCTCGTCCTGCTCGACGACGACCACCACACCTACCAGTACGTGATTGTCATGCTCGGCGCGATCTTCAAGTACACGGTCGAGAAGGCGTACGCCATCGCCTGTGCCGTTGACAGCGACGGGCGCGCCATCCTGATGACCGGCGGCGAGGAAGAAGTGCGCAGGAAGCAGGAGGCGGTGCACGCCTTTGGCGCCGACCCGATGATGCCCGAAAGCCAGGGCAGCATGTCCGCCATCATCGAGCCGGTGGAGTGAATACTGAAGAGGCGGCCCAACGGGCCGCCTCTTCAGTGCGAGTCCCGCGAGGGGATCGCTATGCTGCTTTCGCTTCGACCAGCTCTGCTTCGATGAGAATCTTCACGTTGTTGCCAACGAGGAAGCCGCCGGTTTCGAGGGCCGCGTTGAAGTTCACCCCGAAGTCGTCGCGACTGATCTGGCCTTCCGCGCTCAGGCCCATGCGGATGCCGCCCCACGGGTCCTTCTGAGGGCCGCTGACCTCGCCCTTCAGCGTCACCTCTTTGGTGACGCCGCGGATCGTCAGGTCGCCGATGATGCTGATCTCGCCGTCGCCCTTCGGCTCGAAGCGCTTGCTGACGAAGTTGATCGTGGGATGGTTGGCCGCGTCGAAGAAGTCCGCCGTGCGGAGGTGCTTGTCGCGCCCCTCTTCGCGGGTGTCGATGCTGTCGACATCGATCGAGACCTGCGCGTTCGCCTTGCTCAGGTCGGCGGGATCAAGTTCGGCGGTCAGGCCGAACTCGCGGAAGCGGCCTCGTACGGTGGAGATCATCATGTGCTTGACTGAGAATTCGATGCTGCTGTGGGTGGGGTCCATGGTCCAGGCCATCGGGGGCGCTCCTTACTGGGATATAGGTCTTAATCATCTACCCCCTCGTCCGCCCGAAACTAACAGACGTCCGAGGTGGTCTCCCATAAGTAACTTACGGAAGTATAGCTATCGTAGGTTACGAATAGTAAGCGTGTCAACTGCGGATGCCAGCCCGGACGCAGGATGGGCCCGGCGCACTGTAGACTGAAGGAACGATGCGTAACTTCCGAATAGGGTCGCTCCTCGGGATCCCGATCCTGGTGAACCCAAGCTGGTTCCTCCTGTTCGCGCTGACGACATGGCTCCTGGCCACCCAGGTCTTCCCGAGTGTCCTGACCTCAGCTGGCAACATCACTTACTTTGCGATGGCTGCGGCGAGTGTCCTCATCTTCTTCGTCTCCATCGTGATTCACGAGCTGGCCCACAGCCTTGTCGCGAAGCGGTACGAGATTCCCGTGCGAAGCATCACGCTGTTCGTATTTGGTGGGGTGGCGCAGATCACTCGCGATGCCACGAAACCCGTCGCTGAACTGCTGATGGCGCTGGCCGGCCCGCTGACCAGTTTCGTGCTCGGTGGCATGTTTCTCGCGCTCTGGTGGTTCTTCGGCGCCGCCGACGGTTCGGCGCTGGGGTTGGTGCTCTTCTGGCTCGCGTGGATGAACGTCGTCCTGGGCATCTTCAACCTGGTCCCGGCGTTCCCGATGGACGGCGGTCGGGTCTTCCGATCGCTCATCTGGCTCATCTCGGGGAACTACCATGCCGCCACGAAGGTCGCCTGCTGGACGGGGCGAGTAATCGCCTGGATGACGATCGCCGCGGGCGTGCTGTCGCTCGTCCGGGTGCCGATCCCGCTGGTCAGCCAGCCCCTCGGCGGGGCGTGGCTCGTGCTGATCGGCGTCTTCCTCGAAAATTCCGCGCGCCAGTCGCTGGTCCAGAACCGGCTGGTGCGAACGCTCCGCCAGTATTCCGCGAGCCAGCTGATGGTCGCCGACCCGCCCGTGGTCGAAGGCGCCATGAGCGTTGGCTCGCTCGCGCGAGGGGTCCTGGAGTTGAATCCGCGCGTTTGTTACTTCGTCGAGGACGAGGGGAGACTGGCGGGAATCCTGAGCTCATACCAGATGCAGGCAGTACCGGAGCAGCTCTGGGACTCGACGACTGCCGCGCAGGCTATGGTTCCCCGCCAGCGCCTGAAGGCGACCGGTCCGGAGAGCCCGGTGTCCGAGGTGCTTCTGGAAATGGAGTCGGCGAATCTTCTTCACATGCCTGTCGTCCGTGAGGGACGGGTCATCGGAGTAATCGGCCGGGATCGAATCCTCGGCGTGCTCCGCAACGCGGGGTTGCTCGGGCGGGTCTGAGCAGCCCAGCTTCCGCTTTCTCCCTTACCATGAGGCCGTGAACCCAAGGCTTGCACTGGCTGTGACCGCCGGGAAAACCGTCGCTGCCGTCTCCCGGCGGATCGGGCGTGGGGGCGGTACGGCCCTCCCGGGCCTCGTGGCGGAGAAATTCGACCCGGCCATCGTCCGGGACCTCGGATCGCAGCTTGGCCGTGGCACGGTGCTCATCACCGGGACGAACGGCAAGACAACGACGAGCCGGATCCTTGCAAGCATCGCCACCGAGGCCGGGCTCCCGCACCTCCACAACCGTGAGGGCTCGAACCTGATGCGCGGTATCGCGAGCAGCATGCTGGCGCTCGCCGCTGCCAGTGGAACCATGCCCGGTGGCGAGGGGATGCTCGGGATCATCGAGACGGATGAGGCGACGCTCCCGCCCGCGACGCGCTCGCTCGCGCCGCGGGTCATCGCCTTCACGAACCTTTTTCGCGATCAGCTCGACCGGTACGGGGAGGTCGATACTGTCGCGGCACTCTGGCGGGAGGCGCTTGCCTCCGCTCCGGCCGATGCGACGCTGGTGTTGAACGCGGACGATCCGTCGGTGGCCGAGCTGGCGATTGGGTGGACGGGGTCCATCCACTGGTTCGGCCTAGACGACGAGGCTTTCGCCACGAATGCCGGCGGTGCTTCCGATGCGCGCTGGTGCCGCGCCTGCGGCGGGAAGTTCGCCTACGAGACGCGTTACTTCGCGCATATTGGGAAGTGGCGGTGCGAGGGCTGCGAGCGGCGCCGCCCGAGTCCGCGGACTTCAGCGACGAGCGTCCACCTCGGGCTCGATGGGGCCTCCTTCGGCGTCGAGGGACTCGGGGATGTGACGATGTCGCTGACTGGCGCCTACAACGTGTACAACGCCCTGGCCGCGATCGCGGTCGCCCGGGTGCTTGGGATTAATGACGTTGACATCACCCGGGGCCTTGCTGCCGCGCAGGCCGCTTTTGGGCGCCAGGAAGTGGTGGAGCTGGAAGGACGACGTTTGCGGCTGTTACTGGCGAAGAACCCGGCGGGTGCCAACCAGGTGTTACGGCTTCTCGCCGGCCTTGAAGGGGATCTCCAGGTGGGGGTGCTCCTGAGCGATCGGTTCGCAGATGGGCAGGACGTGAGCTGGACCTGGGACGTTGACTTTGAACTGCTCGCGGGGCGGGTCGGGAAGTGCTGGGCGGGCGGGACCCGGGCGGAAGACATCGCCCTTCGCCTGAAGTACGCCGGCTGGCCAGCGCCCGCAGCTGTTGCCAGGGCTTATCACTACTTCGTCGATTCGCTGCTCGCCGACACGGAGCCGGGGAGCGACGTCTTCCTGATCCCGACCTACACGTCGCTGCTCGATCTGCGGGCGGAATTGCAGCGGCGCGGGGCTGCCAGCGCGTTCTGGGAGAGAACCTGAGATGGATGGTCGAATGCCAAGCAGTGAGGATCGCACTCTGCGCCTGGTGCACCTGTACCCGGATGTGATGAACATCTACGGCGACCGTGGGAATGTGATTGCCCTGCGGTACCGGTGCGAGCAGCGGCACATCGCTCTCGAAGTTGAGGAAGTGGCCATCGGTGATTCGTTCGACGCGGGGGCTTGCGACCTGCTGCTCATCGGTGGAGGACAGGACCGGGAACAGCGCCGGATCGCGGACGACCTGGTCGAGAAGGGGCCTGCGTTGAAGGCAGCCATCGCCGATGGCATGCCAGCCCTGGCGGTCTGCGGCGGCTTTCAGCTCTTCGGCCACCGGTATGTCGACCATGAGGGCGGGGTCATCCCCGGCATTGGGGTCTTTGACCTGGAGACGCGGCACCCCGGGCCCCGGGCCGATCGGTGCATCGGTGACGTGGTGCTGCAGACAGACCTGGGGGAGGTCGTAGGGTTCGAGAATCACGGCGGTCGGACGTACCTGTCGGCCGGGCAGGAGCCGTTCGGGCATGTCGTCCGCGGATTTGGGAACAATGCGGAGGATGGGACAGAAGGAGCGCGTGTGCGGAACGCGATCGGCACGTACCTGCACGGCAGCCTGTTGCCGAAGAATCCGGCCGTCGCTGACGAGCTGGTGAGAGGAGCGTTGCAGCGACGGTACGGCGATGAGGTGGAACTCGAGCCGCTGGATGACGTCCTGGAAACGGCAGCGCATCGAGCGGCTGCGAAAGTCGCGGAAACCCGTAGTCGTGCCAGGACAAATTAAGAATCGCCCGACCCTTGCGGGTGGGTGGTAGGATTAAGATATGGGGTATGAAGGAAGCGCATTCTGCCCGTACTTCCACCAGGCCGTTGAGCTGATTGGGCGGCGGTGGACTGGCGCCATCCTTCGCGCGATGCTCAGCGGCCGGACGCGTTTCACCGACATCGCGGCTGCTATCCCGGGCTTGAGCGACAGGCTTCTCTCCGAGCGACTCAAGGAGCTTGAATCGGAAGGGATCGTCGAACGGCGGGTCTACCCCGAGACGCCGGTTCGAATCGAGTACCTGCTGACGGAGAAAGGACACGCGCTCGATGCGGCTGTCCGGGCTGTGTCCGACTGGGCTGAGCGCTGGGCGACAGTGCCGCCGGTAGCCGTGGGCGCCGAGTAGGCCGGGTTCGTTCCTCCGTCCCCCCAATCGCCGTTTCAAATAGACGTGCCCGAGAGTGCGTGAAGAAACTGCCTTACATGGGGCCCCCGAACAATTGTTAGTATCGATCGACACAGATGTGCCCGTTCGCGCGCCATATGCGGGCGAAGCGATGTCTGGTG
>DATCGT010000112.1:0-4382 GCA_036508775.1 Tepidiformaceae bacterium
GTCCGGGCCCTCCTGGTAGTGGTTCCGGCGCGGCAGCCGCCGCGGGTTCGCATAGGACCGAGACTGGACTTCCGGCATCCGCGCCCTCCTCGATGGGCACGATAGCCAGTCTCATCTTCACCGGGGAACTTCACTAAGCGCTTCGCTAGTTCGGCTTTCCCGAGGCGTCAGCCTTTGCACGCCGTCGAGTTGGCCGGGTCACAGGCAATTCATCCTCGACCACCTGGGAGGCGTGGCAGAGGGGCAAGAGGTCTTTGAGCATCCGGAAACGGTGGACGTACAGCTGCTCGACAGGCAGAGGCTGTTGCCGCAGGTGACGCCGCAGGATGCCAAGCACCGTCAGGTCGGCGACGATCTCCGCGATCATCAGCCTAGCCTGTAGGGTCTCCTGCCCGACGAACGCCGGCGCAGGGCCAAAGTACCGGGTCACGGAGGGGTGGGTCGCGTTGACGGTGATTACGATGGCGCCAGTGTCGGGGTTTGGCTCGAAAGTGCCTCGAACGAAGCTTCCCATCGCCGCCAGCTTGATTTCGGGCGGGGTCGGCCCACCCCGGTCGCGGCGGACATCGACCTTCGTTGTCGCCTGGATGCTGCTTTCACCAAGCGAAGCCGTGACCGTGGCGGAGGCACCATGCTGGCGTCCTTCGACGTCGATCCCGGCCTCGTACCAATCGCCTTCGGCCGACAGCGCGAGCTCGGCCCGCGCGTGGCGGATCAGCACGCCTTGGCCGTTGGAACTTAGGACCGTGACCACTGCCCCATGCTCACCCACCAGGTGGGCCGGCGCGACGAGAAGCACCCGTTTGTGCTTGCCTGCCGCCACTCGGTAGCTCGGACGATCGAACGAGAAACTGTCGGGGGGGGCAGTTCGATCGGTTCCTCTGGTTCGACCGTTTCGACCTCCACAACGGCTCCGGGAAGCCGGGGCACCGTTACCTCGATGATCGCGCTGCCGTCGGCTGCGACTGCCCGGGCGGTGAACGTTCCGGTCAGCCGACCTTCCAGCCGTACGTCACGAGTAACCGTGCAGTTGGGACCTGACAACTCGACGCACCCTTCGGGGTCGGCTGCCAGCCATAACAGGACGTCCGCCTCGTTCGGGTCGTCCGCGAACGCGTCCCCGCGGACCCGCACAGTGAACGTGTGTACCCGGCCGACCTCGAGCACCTTCCGGGGCGGAATCACCTCGACGATCGGAACGTCGGCGGTGAGCTCGACCCCCTGCGTACCGGTCCGGGCAATCTCGAACTCCAGCTCCTCGGCCTTCGCGGCCTGGTACTTCGCGACGACCCGCGCGAGCGCATCCAGCCGCTGCTTGGTCAGCCGGGATTCTCGGGCGCCGGTACTGAGTTCCTGCGCCTTCCTGTCGAAGTGCGGGCGTAGAACAGCCTCCACGGTAGTTCGGAGTGCCTTGACCGCCGGATGCTGGGCATTGAGCCCCCGACGGTCAGCCCGGATGATCTGCATCGGGTTAGCCGGGTCGGTCGGGAGGCCAGCTTCGTCACGATCGTCGAACTCGCGTGCGAGATCGTCGATGGTGTCCCAGCGCACCGACCCAAGGAAATAGCCGGCGTAAGGGCTGTTCTCGAAGCCGTACAGCGTCGCCTCGTGAACTGCCCGACCGCTTTCGATCAGCAGGCCGCCCTGCCTCGATTGGTCGTTCTGGTCCTCCTGAAAAGGTGTCGGCACCTCCGCGACCAGGACACGCGCCTTTCGCTCGTACCCGGGAACATCAACGTCAACAGCCAGGAATTCGACCAGGCCGCTGGGCGGAACGTAGCGAAGGTTGACCGCATCGTCATCGCCGTATTGGAGCTTCGCCGATCGCTTCGGGTTGGCCATGACGCGGCGCAGCTGCACGGCGTATTCGAGGCGGTGCTTGATGCGATCCCGCTGGGGCCGGCGGACGCGCGCGCGGTCGCAAGTGACCGTCGCCACAACGCCGTTCTTTGGGATCCCGAACTCGTCCCGATAGTCGTCTGCCCGAACAGCTCGCTGGCTCTTCTGCCCATTGCCATGCCGGTCAAGCCACAACCAGCAATAGCGACCATCCTTGAACATGTCCCAGCGCACACGACCGAAGTGGGACACGTCCTTCGCGCCGCGGCCTCGGTTACCCCGCTTGGTCTCGCCGCGCTCGTGACCGCTGGTGCGACCGCCGAACCGGAGCAGCTTCGGCTCGATCTCCTCATAGGCCAGGCCGGACGCCTTATCGCGGACCTGTACGTCCCACGTCTTGTCGTCGTCCAGCTTTGCGAATCGGACCAGGATGGAGCCGGTCTGATCCTCGTATTGGTCGTCGGCGTTGGTGATGAGCTCGATCAGGCCCATGAGGATGTCGCCGCCCATGGCGCCCTCTGTGGCCTGGGTGAATGATCGCTCTGTCTGCTCAATGCGAACCGGCACCCCACCGGCTTCCGTGTGCCCGCTACGGTCCGCCGTCACGTCTTCTCCTCTACGACCGAAGTGTCACGCCGGCTGCGTCGCCGAGCGCCTGAAGGAACGACTGAATGTCGCGGTCGCTCCAACGTTCAGCGACCGCCTCGAGCCGTGCGATCTGTCCGCGAAGCGTCTCAACCGGAGCGTCGGGAAGACAACTCATCGCGTCAAGGAGCTGCCAGCGCTCGATCGCGTGAAGGTCGCTGCCGTCTGCCCAGGCTTGGAACGCGTAGTGCCGGCGTAACTCCTGTAGCTCTGCCTGGGCCCGTCGACGTTCGGCAGGGGTCGGTTCTGGAGCACCTGTGCCGGACTGGCCTCGGAAGTACGCCAATGCACTCTCGAGATCCGGGAAGGGTTCGTTTGCCACCCGTTCCGCGACCTCGCGCGCCTTCTCGCGGCCGTCCGAGGTGAGCCGGCGGGTGGCGACCTTGTCCGCCTGATCCTTCACGCCCCGTCGCGTCAACTGGTCCTTTCCATGCTTGCCCTCGAGGTCGGCTACCGCCTGCACGACGGTCTTGTCAGACGGATACGGCTTCGTTCGCCAGCCGAAGCGCTGAGGCGAGAGTTCAAAGGCTTTCTCGGCGATGACCTCGATGTCGACGAACCCGTCTGCGGCTCCCGAGAGCGCCATGGCTAGGAGCACAAGATCCGTATTGGCGATGTCAGATGCTGCGCTCAAGGCCATCCTCCCAGACTCACGTGCCCCTGGAGCACGGTGCGTCACGGACTAACTCGCGATCCCAATCCAAGCGTGCGTAGGAGGTTCAAAGAACGGTGTGATGTCGAAGATCTCCCGACGTACCTGCCTGCACCCCACGCAGCGAACGACAAGCGCGTCGTACCAATGGTCGCGCACTGGCGCGACCTCCTCGCCGATAACGGCCCATCCGCAACCGCAGGCGCAGCGACCGAGAACCGCGTCCTCCTCATCCACGGACTTGACGACCACGATGTCAACCATTGGGGCCTCCCCGGCGCGGCGCCTTCGTACGCGTCCGACGGACCGTCCCACCACTCCTACGAGATCGTGGAGTGTCGTCCCGCATGCCCGGCCAGCTCGCAAGCCCATACGTGCCGCGGGCGGGCGCACGCGTGAAGCGCTCGTCTCGCGACATGTGTGCGATCAAGTTGGCACCTGGCTCTCTTCCAGGGACGTAGACCCCGCGCTCTCCAAGGAGCTTCGTGAGCGCGAGATAGTGGATCGGCTCACCCCGCTCCGTGAGAAGCTCGACGGCGGCGTCGGTGAACCGCTGAGTCTTTGCAGACTGAGGTCGCTGTGGCGTCGCGTCGGTGACCTGTCGCGTTTCAGCGTGGTCGGTTTCGAGCGCGAGCAAGTCGTCGAGATTGCGAAGCTGCCCCTCTTTGGCCGCGATGCGTCCGGCGAGCTCCGACGCCTGCGTACGGAGGCCTTCGATCTCCGCGAGAACCTCGGCTCGCTTGTCCCGCAGGACGTCAATGTACATGACTGCCACCCCGTGACTAACGTGCTTCATGTCGTCTTTCACGGTAGCGGTATATACGAACGCTGTCAACACGTTGCATACGTGTGTGCCACGCATCAGCGTACGGAAGCATTCCGGTGGGCAACATCCCCCGCGGCGCGACGCCCGAGCCTCGGGTGCCCGGCAACTTCAGCCCCTCCCATCTACTACCCCGCCCCCGCGTTGACGCTCCCGCGGGCCCGGGTGTACCATTTCCGACTGAAAAGGTCGGAATTACGCCGACCCGATCGCACGCATCCGCGCCCTCCCCGACGCAGTTGCGACCGGACCGCAATCGGCCCGGCCGCGAACCGCTCCGAAACCGCGAGGACCAGACCCTGAGCGTCCGAACGTTCCACGCCTCCGGCGCCATCTCCTTCAGCACGAAGGGCGAGTACGGCGTGCGGATGCTCGTCCAGCTCGCGCGCCACTGGCGGCCGGAGTCGCCCGTGCCGGTCTCGC
>DATCGT010000113.1:0-2488 GCA_036508775.1 Tepidiformaceae bacterium
CACCGCCACCGACTCAACCGTGGCGGCGACCGCCGGGCGAACAACGCCCTCTACATCGTCGTGATCGGCCGGCTGCGTTACGACTCCCGTACCCGGGCCTACGCCGCCCGACGCACCACCGAAGGGCTGTCCAAGCCCGAGATCATCCGATGCCTCAAGCGCTACGTCTCCCGCGAGATCTTCACCGTCCTCACCGCCCGCGCAGCAGGCGATCAATCCCACACGGCCCAAGCGATGTCAACGGCGGCTTGACAATGACCACCGGCGCAGCCCGCTGCATCTACGCCTTACGACCTGCCGACCGACCGGGCTGCCAGCTCACCGCGACCGTCGCCTACGGCGGGATCGCGCTGTGCTCAGCGTGCGACGCACAGCGCAGCACCCTCGGCAAAGGCCAGGCAGGTCGCCGCCTACCGGGCACCGAACCCGACCCCATCGCCCTGCTCGCCGACGCACGCCTCCACCTCATCGACGCCCACGAACAGTTGCACGCCGCCGTGATCCGCGCCCGGCAACACCACACCACCTGGACCGCCATCGCCAGCGTGCTCGGCACGACAAGGCAAGCCGCTCAGCAGCGCTTCACCCGGCCTTGACATTCATAGGAGCATCGAACGGCGTACGGGCACGCGCGGAGGCCGTTCCGACCCGGCACAAAGATGGTTTTCGTCGTTCCGTAGCGGGATCGCTGACCGGGACGGACGCCAAACGCGCGCGAAGAAGCTGGGTGGTGACGGGCAGGGGGCCCAGTCGCCGAAAACCTACAACTTGCCTCTTCCTTCGCTTCTGCCAATATCGCGTTATCTGCCTTGTGTAAGAAATGCGTCAACGTCCACGACGAGGTTCTCCCGCTGCGTCGTGAAGGTGAACAGGTACCTACCCTCGAACATGACGAGGCGCGAGTTCGGGATCCGGGCGGGCATCTGCTTGGCCAGCGCAACGGGAGCGATGTGGTCCGGCCGTCCGTGCGTCTCGGGTGTTCTCGGGCACTGGACCACCTCTTCTCCCTTCGCGGTGCGATCCTAAAGGGATGGTTGAGGACACATGGTTTCGCCGTGATCTCCCGGTGCTCGATGCGATCGTTACGAGTCTTGACAAGGCGGCGGGAAGGGCCTTCCCCCAACTGGAGGAGATAGCACAGTCGACGGGGCTTGACCTTCGGGACGTGAGCCGCGCAGCGCAGGCGCTGGACGGGGTGTATATCGACCTGCAGAAGCGGATGGGCCCCCCGGGCCACTGGCATGTCCGCGCGGTGTCGCCGGTGGCGAGAACTGCGACGGGCCAGTGGCCCACAGCTGAGACCCTCGCCACGAGGATCATTAAGGCATTGGAAGACTCGGCAGCCGCTGAGCCTGACATTGAGAAACGGGGGCGGTTGCGCTCCGCGGCCAGCGCTCTTGGAGATACCGCCAAGGACGTTGGAACCAACGTTCTGACGGCCGTCATTCTTCGCAGTACGGGTTTGAGCTAATTCCTTATAGGACGTGGAGTGGGTCCGGCCCCGGCTGCAAAGAGCTTGCCAGGAGTGCAGCGCGGATCGCGCACTCATACTTCACCTTTTCAGGAAACGGACCGCAGTGGGCTCAGGTCAGCCACCTAGAGGGTAGTGGCGCCTCGCCCTCCCCCTGATCTCTTCTGTCACCGAGTTAGCGACGGTTGCCGCGAGGAGAGGTAGTTGACGGGAGAGGACAGCGTGCACCCCTGCTCCGCCGCGTCTGGTTGTTGATCGACTTCGGGCACTCGTCAGCGGCAGTCTGGCGGTTGAATACACCGGTACGTGACTTTGTCAGCCATGGGTGCGGCAGTCCCGCCCTTGCGTTTCGGATGGCATCGACCGATGCGCTCCGTTAGCCGTCTCAGTCGGCGCCAACCGAATCAGCGAGCAGTTCTCGCGCGAGTGGCGTCACCGCGACATCGTCGCGCGCGGCGAGCTGGAGCAGAGGGTGAAGTTGCTGCGGGGCGGCCGTGTGAAGTTTCCTCCAGGCGGTCTCGACCTCGGACACCGTGAGGTCTCGCAGGATGGATCCGAGCAGCACGCCGTCGACGGAGTCGGCCACGGGGATGAACGCGCGAACACCGCTAAGGCTCCCCTGATGTGGGTTCGCGAACGCGCCACGGATCAGCTCTCGGTGCGCATTGAGATATGTGATCGCAGTCGCCGGGTCTTCCTGCCCGAGGGCGTCGAGGGACAACTGGAGCGATCCCCAGGATGCTACGTGTGACTCACGCTCGAGTGCTTGCCCCCTGGCATGGCAGCGCACGGCGATATCGGGGAAGCGCTGGATCAGGATCGTGGGGAACGGAATCAGCTCGACTTCGTGGTCTTCCAGAAACTTGCGCGTGACGGACTCTCCCTCGGGCGATTTCGAAAGGAAGTAGAGGAGGCGTCCCACGGTCATAAACTGTCGCTGGCTTGCCGGCTCCTCGGGGGCGCTCAGCCCGTAGAGCCAGTCAAGAGGAAGTGCGGCCGCGATGCGGTCGAGGATCC
>DATCGT010000114.1:0-2276 GCA_036508775.1 Tepidiformaceae bacterium
CGCCGGTTTCGGCGTAGCGGACAACGAACGTCGTGGCGAAGCAATCACCGGCACCGGTCGGGTCAATCGGATTCGCGGGCAGAGACGGGAGAACGCGTTCGCGGTCGGCGGTTACCAGAGTGGCGCCGCGCCAGCCCCGTGTGAGGAGGGCAATCCCGCCTTTCCGAGCGACGAAGTGGGCCAGGGCCCCGGGGTCGGCCGTGTCCTCCTCGCTGAAGAACGCGAGGACGCCCTGTCGGAGAAAGGGCTTTGCCTGGCCGGCAGCTCCCGCGTGCGAGGTCACCACGCCGTGCTGGTCGGAGGTTCGCAGCGGCCCCTGGAGGGCGACGGCCTGGACCGGGGCGTCGGATGGGGGCAGGCCGGCTATTTCGTGGTAAGCAGGGGCGACAATGAGGGCATCGACACCCGAACGTAACGTTATGTCACTGTGCGAGATTGATTCACCTTCGCTGAGGAGCAGAAGCGTCCGGTTGCCGTCGTCGTCGTAACGGGTGTCGTAGCGGCAGACATCGTTGGCGGGCAAGGCGTGGACGTCGATACCGGCGAGAGAGGCCGCATCGAAGTTCGGGGGGATACGACTGATGAGGGTGACCCGGGCACCGAGTGCGAGGGCCATCCTCGATGAGTACAACGAAGGGCCACCGGGACGCCACGCGCCGTCCGCAGTGCGGTCGAGAGTGACGTTTCCGACGACAACGATCTGCGTGGCTGCCTCCCGGCTCAGCGGCGAGTGCTTATTACGACTTTGCGGTTTTCGCCTTCGCCGACGCTGTTCGTTTCGAGCTCAGGATCCTCCGCCAGCGTGATGTGGACGAGCCGTCGTTCGGCCGCGGACATCGGCTCCAGCGTGATAGGCGCGCCGGTCTGGCGGACGCGGTCGGCCATTCGCTGGGCCAGGGAGACGACCTGCTCCTCGCGGCGATGCCGGTAGTGCTCAACATCGAGGGTGACAGCGCCCATGCCGGGATATCGGCGGGCGACAATCAGGTTCACGAGGTACTGCAACGACTGCAGGGTGTCGCCGCGGCGGCCGATGAGCAGTCCGAGGTCGTCGCCACTGATGTCGATGACGGCGCGGACCATTCCGAGGCCGTCACCAGGGGTCAGGGGCTCGCGGATGGTGAGTTCTGCATCGATGTCGAGGATGCGGAGGAGGTCATCAACGATATGGGCGGCGAAGTCGACGTCTTCCGCGTTGATGTCGGCAACGATCTGGGGTTCGTCTTCGCGCTGCCGTCGTTCCGGTCGGGGTGCCTGCTCGCGACGCTCGGAAGGACCGCGCGTGCCACCACGGGAGCGCTCAGGGCGAGCCTCGCTGGTTGGTGCGGAGCCGTGTCCCGGGGTGCGTACAAAGTCGTCGGCCGTCAGCTTTGGAGCGGCCGGTTCGTACCCGGCGCGTGACCCCTGAGCGCTGCGGGCGGGCGCGTTACCCTCGCGTGGCGGGCGTGGGCCCCGGGCTGCGGCGGGCTGGTTTGTGCCGCCACGGCCGCCCCTGCCGCGTTGGATGCGGGTGTCGGGCGCCTGTTGGTTCCCGGATTCGCGGGAAGGGGCTGTCCGCTCGACGCGGACCATGGCATCGCGCGCGCCGCGACCGAAGAGGCCACCCTTCTGGCCTTCATCGAGCACGATGAGTTCAACTTCGTCCCGGGTTGCTCCGAGCTTGGCTAGCGCCCTTTTAAGGGCGTCTTCGACGGTTTTGCCGCTTGCTTCGGCCTGATCCATTGGCGGTCCTCAGTTCTCGAACAGTTTCGGGTCGGGTGGGGAGTGAGCTGGCGTCGCTCGAGGGTTCGGCGTTGTCGGCCACGCGACCCGGTACACGTGGCTTGAACAGGGGTTCAATATTTAGCCGTGGGAATCCGTAGGTAGCGATGTTGAACCCGATGCCGACGATGGAATTGATGATCCAGTAGAGACTCACGCCAGCGGGGAAGCTGAGCGCGAAGAACGCGAACATCAGCGGCATCATGTACGCCATCATTTGCTGCTGAGATCGTGCTTTGTCGTCAGTGACGACCGTCACGGTGGTTTTCTGCTGAGCCCAGGTCGTCAATCCCACGAGGACAACCAGGGGCAGGAAGCCGTTGGTGCGCAGGTCCATCCCCAGGAAGTGCTCCTGGATAGGGATTGCGTGCTGGATGAAGCTCCACGAATAGAGGTGGTTGTGGAGGTTTTCGAGTGCTTCCGGCGACTGCGGAAGGGTCTGGCGGATCGCGTAGTACAGCGCGATGAGCACCGGGAACTGGAGAATCATTGGGCCGATACAGCCGAGCGGGTTG
>DATCGT010000115.1:0-6725 GCA_036508775.1 Tepidiformaceae bacterium
TTCCAGTAGTCACGCCGCGGTCCTACCGTGGACGCCATGAATGGCGCCCGCGAGACCTTCGTTGACCTCCCGGCAGGACCGTTTCGTACCCTCGACTGGCCGGGCAGCGAACGTGCCGTGCTCTTCCTCCACGGCCTGACCGGCGTCGCCGAGGTCTGGGGACCCACTATCGCCACCCTTGGCCCCGACCGCCCGCGCTGCATCGCCATCGACCAGCGCGGTCATGGCCAGAGCCCGAAGCAGGCCTCCAGCTACGGCATCGGCACCTTCGTCGCCGACACGCTCGGCATCATCGAAGCGCTCGGATTGAAACGTCCCCACCTGGTCGGCCATTCGATGGGAGCCCGCGTGGCGATGGTCCTGGCGGCCCGGTATCCGGCCGCGATCCGCTCGGTGGCGATCGTCGACATCGGCCCAGAGGAGTGGAAAGCCAACTGGCAGGAGACCGTCGCCGCCTTCGACCGCATGCCGCCGTCATGGCCGGACGCCGAAGCCTCTATCGGCCGGCCACGTACTCCCTCAAGCACCGACGCAGACCTCGTTTCCGGCCGCCCCGACGCCGAGACCCTGCGCGAAATCGCCCTCGCACGACTGAAGACGCTCCCCGGCGGCTCGGTCACCTGGCACGCGGACCGCGAGGCGCTGAAGAAGGCCGTCGTCTCCCACCGCACCCGCAACTACTGGCACGAGTGGCGGCAGGTGACCCCGCCAGCCCTCTACATCCACGGCGGCGCCTCCACCGAGGTGCGCCCGCACGTCGCCGCTCGCATGCGCGAAACGAACCCCTCTGTCGCCTGGGAAGAGTTCGACGGCGTCGGACACAACGTCCCACTGATCGCACCACAACAGCTTGCGGCGAGCCTCTCGCGATTCTGGCGGCAGGTCCCGGGCTGACCCGCCCGCTCACTATCGGTCGGTCGAGATCGGGTGAATACGGGAAAATCTTTATCACCGACCCCTACACGATTTGAGAAGCACTTGTTATTGTGGAAAAGGAGAAGTCTGCCCTGCAGCCCCCCACGAATTCACCGACGCCCATTCGCCGCGAGGTTTGGTAGTACCTATGACTGAAGATTCCCTGACTGAGAGCCCCACATCCAGCGCTGACGCGATGATCGGAAGCGTTCTCAGTCGCCTCTCGAACGCCGAATTCGGTGATACCGAAACCGAAGATGAAGAAGTAGTCACCGAGGCCGCGGCCGACGACGAAGACCCGGCTTTCGACGCCGAAGAGGAAGAAGAAGAAGAGACCGCGATCGCTCTTCTTGCCGAAGAGTCCGAAGGCATCGATGACCCGGTCCGCATGTACCTCCGAGAGATCGGCAAGGTCTACCTCCTCACCGCCGATGACGAGAAGCATCTCGCCCGCCAGATGGAAGAGGGCAATCACCTCCGCGCCATCGAAGAGGCGTACGTCGCAGCCTATGGCCACCCCCCCTCCACCGCCCGCGTTGCGGTGTCCTTGCTGGAGCAGTGGACCGGCCTGTTCCCGGTGTTCAAGGCTGCCAAGGCGTTCCTCGACGACTACGACAAGCTGACCGCCAAGACCGCCCCCGTCTACGACGAGAACGGTGTTGAGATTCCGCAGCGCGCCCCCCGCTGGCGCCAGGCGAATACCCCGAAGCTCAAGAACCTGAAGCTCTCCGAGATCCTCGCCGATTCCCAGTACCGCGGCCTCATCGACGCCGAGATGGACCCCCACTTCAAGCCCTACGTCGCCGCCAAGCTGAAGAAGACCGAGGAAGAGGCGCACGTCCAGATCGTGCAACTCTCGATCGTCACCCACATCCTCACCCCCGACCTCGTCTTCCAGATGGGCGAAGAGTCCGGCGGCGAAGAGGAACTGGTGCCGCCCGCCGAGGGACTGGTCGAGAAGATCGCCCCCCTCGAGGACAAGCTCCGCTATCACTTCGAGACGGTGAAGCACAATGGCGACAAGGCCGAGAAGCGCCTCACCGAGGCCAACCTCCGTCTCGTCGTTTCCGTGGCCAAGAAGTACATCGGGCGCGGCATGTCGCTCCTGGACCTGATCCAGGAAGGCAACATCGGCCTCATCCGCGCCGTCGAGAAGTTCGACTACCGCAAGGGCTACAAGTTCTCCACCTACGCCACCTGGTGGATCCGCCAGGCCATCACCCGCGCCATCGCCGATCAGGCGCGGACCATCCGCATCCCGGTCCACATGGTCGAGACCATCAACAAGCTCGTCCGTGTCAGCCGACGCCTCGTCCAGGAATACGGCCGCGAGCCGACCAGCGAAGAGATCGCCCGCGGGATGACCGAGACCGGCAAGCCGGATTCGTCCGCCGCCTACACGCCGGAACGCATCCGCGAGATCCAGAAGGTCTCCCAGGAGCCGGTCTCCCTCGAAACGCCAATCGGCGAGGAAGAGGACAGCCACCTCGGTGACTTCCTCCCCGACGAAGGCGCCCTGGCCCCCGCGGAAGCCGCCAGCCAGCAGCTCCTGCGCGAGCAGGTGGAGGACGTCCTCGCCAGCCTCACGAGCCGCGAACGCCGTGTCCTCCAGCTCCGCTTCGGCCTGGAAGACGGCCGCAGCCGCACCCTCGAAGAGGTCGGCCGCGAGTTCGGTGTCACCCGCGAGCGAATAAGGCAGATAGAGGCCAAGGCGCTGCGCAAGCTCCGCCACCCCAGCCGCAGCCGCAAACTCAAGGACTACCTCGACTAGGGTGTCCGCGGACGGCCAACTCCCACGCCGAGGGCAGTAGCCGCGACCGTCTCTGGCCGCTGGACTGTTCATCAAGCGCCCGCGTCAGCCCATCGCCTCGAACGCAACCCACGCTCAAGCGAGCCGCGAGCGCAGCAAGCGGCGCCCACCCGCCACAACCGTAACGGAGCGGTCGACGCGGTCGACGCACCCGTCACTCCGATACTCCGCGTCTCCGATACTCTTTGACTCCCTCAATCTGTACTCTCCGAACATGGACGAAGACCGCCAGGCACTCCGGTTCGACTACAACGACGAAGTCTTCCGCCACGGCGTCGAGGAGCATGGACTCGACCATTCGATCCTCCTCCCCGAGTACCGCGATGTTCACCCCCACGTCGCCGATCGGCTCGCGGCGTTCCGTCAGACGCCGGTCCTCGACCTGGGCTGTGGCCCCACGAAACTCGGAAGCCTCCTCGACGACCGCGGCGTCCCGTGGGTCGGCCTTGACGCCGCAATCAACCGTCTTCGCCTCGGTCACGGTCCTCGCCTGCTCGGCGACGCGACCCGGCTCCCCTTCTCCGATAACACCTTCGGCGCCGTGACGGCGCTCTACATGCTCTATCACTTCGAGGACCCGCTGCTCCCGATCCGCGAGGCCTACCGCGTCCTCAAGCCGGGCGGCCTCTTCGCAGCCTGCGCCCCCAGCCGCTTCGACGAGCCGGAACTCGCGGGAATCATGCCGCCGCAGCCCCTCGATACCTTCGATTCGGACAACGGCCCGGACCTGATCGGCTCCGTCTTCGACATCGAAGCCGTCGACGCCTGGGACATGCCCCTCTTCCGCTTCCCGGACCGCAACGGGTTCTGGAACCACCTCATCGCGCGCGGCACCTCCGTCGAAATTGCCGACGAGGTCGCCCGCCGCGTCGAGATGCCCCTCTGGCTCACCAAGCGCGGCGCGACCATCTGGGGACGCAAACCGGTCTGATTCGACCTCCCTCGCCCACCTCGTGGGAGAGGGCCGGGATGAGGGCGCGGCAACGCGAGGGAGCACCCAACATTCCGACATTCGACACTCCGTCACTCCGTCACTCCGTTACTCCGTTACTCATCCACCACCCCGTACCATGGCGAGTACCCGCCCCCTCGTGAGGTCCGCGCATGCCAACGCCCGCCATCCCCCGCCTCATCTCCAGCGAAATCGTCTACGAAGGACGCGTCTTCACCATCAACCGCGACCGCCTCGAAATGCCGGACGGCGTCGTGGCCACGCGCGAGACGATTCGCCACCCCGGCGCCGTCTGCATGCTCCCCCTCGACCATGACGGCAACATCCTCCTCGTTACCCAGTACCGCCACGCGGTCGGTCGCCGTCTTCTTGAGCTGCCCGCCGGCACCCTGGAACCCGGCGAGGAGCCGCTCTCCGCTGTGGCGCGCGAACTGCAGGAGGAGGTCGGGATGCGCCCGGGCAAGATCGAACCGCTCGGCGGCTTTTATGTCGCGCCCGGCTACACCAGCGAGTACATCCATCTCTTTCGCTGCACGGAACTCACCGCCTCGAAGCTCAAGGCCGACGACGACGAGGACATCGAGGTGGAGACGCTCAGCCCCGCTGCTGCCCTCGCCGCAGTCCAGTCGGGCGGCATCTGCGACGCGAAATCGGTCGTCGGAATTCTGCGCGGCCTTGCTTCGATCAATCGATAGGTAGGGGTAGCTTCTATAGTCCTATTCGATGCGTAAATTGCTCGGCAGGAACGCCGGGGCTAGGATCCCCGTCGGGCGCGGCTCTTCTACAGAGCCCCTGGGAAGCGAGCATGTCTCGCCGTCGTCCCTGTGCGCCGGAACACGCGGGATGGAGACCACCGATGCAGACTGGTAGTTCAGGGGGCGAGAGCGCCGTCGCGGCAGCTCGTGTGCGCCATCAATCGCGCTTCTGGCTGACCCACTTCTATGGGACCGCAATCGGGAAGAAGGCCGTGATGGCCGTGACCGGCATCGTGCTGATCGGCTTCCTCCTGGTGCACATGATCGGCAACCTGAAGCTCTACTTCCCCAACGCCGAGTTCCACCTGAACACCTATAGCGAGTGGCTTCGGACCGTTGGTGAGCCTGTCCTGCCAAGGACCGGCCTCCTCTGGATCGTCCGCACCGTGCTGATCCTCTCCTTCATCTTCCACATCCACTCGGCGGCCACGTTAACCATGATGAACCGCCGCGCGCGGCCAATCCCCTACAAGGGTGGTCGCTCGTACGCCACCGCCGACTACGCGGCCCGCACGATGCGCTGGTCCGCCATCATCATTGCTCTCTTCCTCGTCTGGCATCTCCTGGACCTGACCTGGGGCTGGCACGTGGTCCACAAGGACTTCGTTGCCGGCCAGCCCTACCGCAACATCTGGCACAGCTTCGCCCCTGAACGCTGGCCGGTCAGTGTCATATACATCGTCGCGAACCTCCTGCTGGGCCTGCACATCTACCACGGGGCCTGGAGCCTCTTCCAGTCGCTCGGGCTGGCCAACCCGCGCTTCAATAGCTGGCGCCGCGGAATCGCGGGGACCATCGCGGCGGTCATCGTCATCGGGAATGTCTCGTTCCCGATTGCCGTCCTCTCGGGGATGATCAAGGAGCCTGTCGATCCGGTGCCGGCCACTACCGCACTGACTCATAACAGCCAGCCGGACACCGTCCAGGCGCTCACCGCCATCACCGGCATGGCGAAGGGGATTTAAGCGATGCCACTCGATCCGAAGATTCCCGAAGGTCCGCTCCCCGAGAAGTGGAGCAACCATCGCTTCGAAATGAAGCTCGTCGCCCCCCAGAACCGGCGCAAGTTCGACATCATCGTCGTGGGCACCGGCCTGGCCGGCGCTTCCGCCGCCGCCAGCCTCGGCGAACTCGGCTACAACGTGAAGTCCTTCTGCTTCCAGGACAGCCCCCGCCGCGCCCACAGCATCGCGGCCCAGGGCGGCATCAACGCCTCGAAGAACTACAAGAATGACGGCGACAGCGTCCGCCGCCTCTTCTACGACACCATCAAGGGCGGCGACTACCGCTCCCGCGAGGCCAACGTCCATCGCCTCGCTGAGATCAGCACGCAGATCATCGACCAGTGCGTCGCCCAGGGCGTGCCCTTCGCTCGCGAATACGGTGGCCTCCTCGACACCCGTTCCTTCGGCGGTACGCAGGTCTCACGAACGTTTTATGCCCGCGGCCAGACCGGCCAGCAACTGGAACTCGGCGCCTATCAGGCACTTTCCCATCAGATCGAGCTGGGCACCGTCGAGATGCACCCGCGCACCGAGATGCTCGAACTGGTCGTCAAGGATGGCCGCGCCGTCGGCATCGTCGTTCGCGACCTCGTAACTGGCGCCATCTCATCCCATTCCGCCCACGCGGTCGTGCTCGCGACCGGCGGGTACGCCAACGCCTTCTTCCTTTCGACCGGCGCCAAGGGCTGCAACGCGACCGCCATCTGGCGCGCGCACCGCAAGGGGGCCTACTTCGCCAACCCCTGCTACACGCAGATCCACCCGACCTGCATCCCGGTCAGCGGCGACTACCAGTCGAAGCTCACCCTGATGAGCGAATCGCTCCGCAACGACGGACGCGTCTGGGTGCCAAAGGCAGCCGGTGATAAGCGCGCCCCCGGTGCCATCCCCGAGAGCGAGCGCGACTACTATCTCGAGCGCCGCTACCCGGCCTTCGCCAACCTCGTCCCCCGCGACGTCGCCTCCCGCGCGGCCAAGATGGTCATCGATGAAGGGCACGGCGTCGGGGAGCTCGCGAACGGGGTCTACCTCGACTTCGCTGACGCCATCCGCCGCTTCGGCCGGGACGTCATCGAGCAGCGCTACGGCAACCTCTTCGACATGTACGAGAAGATCACCGGCGAGAATCCGTATGAAGTGCCGATGCGCATCTACCCTGCACCTCACTACGCGATGGGCGGCCTCTGGGTCGACTACAACCTGATGAGCAACGTGCCGGGCCTCTTCGTCATCGGCGAAGCGAACTTCTCCGACCACGGCGCGAACCGCCTGGGCGCCAGCGCGCTGAT
>DATCGT010000116.1:0-5136 GCA_036508775.1 Tepidiformaceae bacterium
GCCCAACAATCGGGGCATGAAGGACGCCGAGTCGGGCCTGCCGATCGTCCTTGTCACGATGAGCCGCGACGACGCGTCTGTCTCCTTCCTCCGCGCGGACGGCAAGGAGGCGCGGTTCCCCCTCGGGACTTCGCCGTTCTCCGAGACCAGCGCGTTGGCGCGCCTGCACCTGGCGCCCACCGACGACAGCTTCGCGGGGCCGGTCCTGCTCGCCGTCACCGTCGCCGGGGAGGACATGGCCTTCGAGCTCCCTTCCGGCGACGACCACGCGCAGCTCGCAGGGCGGCTCGTCGTCTACCTCGACCAGAACCAGTGGAGCGTGCTGAGCAAGGCCAGCGACCCGTCGGCTCGAATCCCGGACGAGGACCGCGCCGCGGCACTGCGGCTCGCAGACCTGGCGCGGGACCGCACGCTGGTCCTGCCGGCGTCGTCCGCGCACTACCACGAGACGACCAAGTGGACCGACGACGCGGCCAGGCACAGGCTGGGGCTGACCGTCCTCCAGCTCAGCCGCGGCTGGCAGCTCCGCGACGCGCTGCAGGTCCGCCGCGATGAGATCCGGGCCTCCTACGAGCAGATGTTCCTCGACGGCCCCGCTCCCCGCGCGTGGTCGGTCGTCACGCTGATGCCCAACACGCTGCACGGGCCCTCACGCGACGGGCCGGCTCCCGAACCGCCGCCGGACTTCCCGCCCCCTCTCGCCGCCGAGTACAACGCGCTGCTGTCGGCCACCGTGCTCATCGACGTCATGCTCGACCGGGACCACATCCCTGCCACGCCGCCGACCGGCTGGGCGCAGACCAACCAGCAGTTCTCGGACTGGCTCGACCAGGAGCCGCGCGACTCCCAGCAGAAGCGGAAGGCCGTTGACGTCCTGCTACTGCAGGACCTGCAGCTGGAGCTGGCGGAGGAGGCCCACTCCAGCGGCATCACGCCGAAGCAGATGAGCGAATGGTTCTGGCAACACCCCGCCCGGCTCGCGGCGCTGCCCGCGCTGGGGCTGTTCCGGGAGGTCCTGCACGACCGCCACCTCAACCGGGGCCTGATTTGGCGTCCGAACGACCTGACCGACATGTTCTACCTGTCGACCGCGGCCGCCTACACCGACGCCGTCGTCTGCGAGCGCGCGATGGGCAGCGCCCTCAAACGAGGCCTCGCCCGCCTCGGCCGCACCACGCCGGTGTTCCGCCGGCTCCGCGAGGCGGTCCCCGCCATTGAGCGCATACTGCTCGCCCGCGAGCAGCCGACGGACCCGCCTTTCGGGTGACCCGACGCATTCCTCCGGTCGTGGCGCCTCGTGGCTCATGGTCCGCTCGTTGCTCCTGGTCTGGCGACCGGTCGTGAATGGTTGGAGGAAGGTCGCCCCCGGACTCATCGGCTCGACCGCGACGCCAGGCAGTTCTCTTGCCCGCCGCAACGACGCCACGTTTCACATGCCGGACGGGCTAACTAACTCGCCGTCGACCAGCCGGCCATCCGAGCGGGCGCCGTGCCGATTCCCGGTCACCACGAGTTGGCCCTCCGGACCACCTGACCCCATCCGAACGTCCGCTCATGCCGCGCTGAGGCTCGCCCGGATCGGCCGCCGTCCGGGCAGCCGGCCCGCATCTTCCCGCCAATTCGACCGCTGACGTCCCCCGCCGCGACGGCTAACGGGTGAGGCTACCCGGGAACCGATGGGCCCCTCAGTGACGGACCTACATCCGCTTCCGGTGCCGCCCGACAAACCGTTCGCGGCTGAGCCAGACGCTGTAGTGATCTTGGCTCACGAACTTCCGGGTGTCCGGGACTGGCTGCCCACAGCCACACCGACAGGTCCGAGCCTGTCCGCCGGAGACGACGGCTTTCCCTGCGAACGGTAATCTGTCAAGTTCTGCACCGATTTGCCGGTTCGAAAGCCGTTCGATCAGGGGCACTCCGCGACCACCTGATCTCGCATGTACGAACCGCTGGCCAGGGAGCACGAGCGGTCGCAGGTGGGTCAGTCTCGCGAACATTGCCGATGGACGGGTAACCGCACGACATCGGCGTCAGTCAAGGGCACGCAAGAACGCGCTTCGTTATAGTTAGTTGCTCAAATCGTCCGGGAAGATAAGAAATACGATGATTTCGCCGAGGCATTCTGACTGGCGCGGCGCCCGAGTTGCTCTCGGAAGACGCGCAGGCGGACATCAGTGACCATCTCGCCGGCGAGCCGGTCGAGGTGGAAGTGGTCGGCGATGCCTCCGCAACCCTCCCAGGCACGCTGCTGATGTCGTCGGCTTCCTGCTGCCGGTCACGCTCTCGGCTGGGGCGCTTCTGAAGCGGCTTGGTGGATTTTCCAGGCGTCATTCTCTCGCTGCCAGGCGTCCTGCTTACACGTGGACGGCCCGTTCCTGCTCGTCCTTGAGCCGGTCGAGTTCACGAGCCTGATCCATGTGGGTCTCATCCATTCGTGTACAGGGACTGCGGCCTCAGCGACGGGTGCATTCACCCGAGTAGCTATAATCGAAGACTTCCTTTATAATAGTTCTTACGTAACATAGCACGAATCATTTTAACTGGAGGACTAGGATGTGATCTCAAGCAGCCCCTTAACTAAGAAGCGTCTCATCGCGATCGTGGCAACGGTGTCCTCTGTGATCAATCTTGCTTTCCTGGTATTGCTGTACCTGACGCTGTACACGCCATACCTGGACGTGTCGGCTATCAATCACTTTACTAGTGACGCCTGTGGCCGCGACAAGACCTATATTCTCAGCCATGAAGCCGTTGACGCGCAGAAATTCTTCAGAGTATCGGTGTGCAACGAGGGACTCCGGTCGAGCTCCGACGGAACCTACTCTGTCGACAATGCCGCAATAAAGTAGCAACCCCTTCTTCGACTGCAGTCGAAGAAGGGGTTGCTACGGGCGATCTCCCGGCTGAATTAAATGTACGTATGATATCCGTTTGACCAGAAGTAACGCGGCACCTGATAGAAGTTATTGTAATAACCACCACCCCACCAGGCAGTCTTGCAGAAGGCAGTGCCGGTAACGTGAGTGAGGACTCCGAGCTGCGACCAGGTTGAGGCAGTGTCGCCACCTGCAGCATTTACCACGCCACCGTTGTCAATGCTATACCAGATGCGAGCCACACTCCCGCCCTTTGGGCACTGGTTGGTGGTAACCGTAACGGTAACGTTCCCATTTGAAGCAGACGCCGGCGAAGCGATGACCACACCGCCGCCGATCATCACGGTAGATGCGATCATCAAAGCAGCGGGGTACAGCTTCGCACGTACCTGCATCGACCTCATTAACCTCTTAAACACAGACATGTCAAAAGTCCCTTCGTCCAGGGTCTCGGCCTTTGCCAAAACTCTCATCATTTACTCCCCCAACCGAGAGCTTCCTCGGGTTACCCTGCCGCGCACCAGACCCCTGTTTGGGGGTCAAAACAAGAGCAGGTGCCTGGCGTGTGTCAACCGGGGGGACTTCTGCACCGAAAGCATGTGCATTCCTGACTAGGTCGGCGGGAGGGAAGGCCAACATCACCCGTTCTGGGCCACACCATGTAGGAGCAAGCTGCGCTGAGACGATGGTCGTCCATACGTCAAAAAGGCGTCACGTCATCATGAGCGTAGTAAGGGCCGCAGAGAATCTCGTTCGGAAGCGGCGTTAATTGCTGATGGCGATTTGGGGAAAGACTAGGTTTTCCCCCGTACGTCCTCATGGCAAATTTCCCCTTATCGTAGCAGTGCGCTTACAACGCTACCGCACTTGCCCAGATTAGACTTGAACTCCCCGAGCGAGGATGATCCTCGTCCCACCACACCGCACGCCAGACCCCCTTTTGGGGGTCATTCAGGCGAGCCGGGTGCGGACGACAGTGTCTTCTGGCCTTCGAAGTCTGCGTCGCTAGCCCGCCGGAGAGGATCATCGTGCGCTTGAAGCTGACCGGGCAGCGTGGCCGCTTGCATGCGTCGGCGTTTCCGGTTGGCCGGCCGAGCGCCGCTGAGATGGAGTCGTTCGGCCAGCGCGCCCTCGACGCGGTGGGGGCGCGGCTGGCGGCGTGGTTTCTGGGGACAGCTCTCATTGGCATTCCTCTGGCGGGAGCGGCGCACTCTGGCTGGCTGGCTTCCGCGCAGGTCCCCATCGGTCTTGGCACCGCCGGGCTCGCCTCTGTGCTACTTAGGCGCCGCCGCAACCTGTGGCTGGTCGGGGCGGTCGCGGCAATCGCACTGGGGCTCGGCCTCTCGGCTAGCGCTATCGGTGTTATCGAGACCTCGAAGCTGCACGCGATCGCGGCTTGGGTGGTGGCGGGCACGTCTGGTGGGGTGGCGGCCTCTAGGGGGCTCCTGTGGGGGCTATTCACGCTCGTGTTTACGGCAGGGGCGAGTCTGCTGCTGGACGGTGCTCACGCTGGTTCGGTCTCGCTCACGACGTTCCTGGGCGCGTTGACGTATTGCCTAGGAGCTGGCGGCGCGAACATCCTGGCTCGTCGCGGGTTCGCCGCGACCGAGCGGACACTGGCGGCGATCGAGGCCGCTGAGGTGGCGCTGCGAGTCGCCGAACAACGCCTCAATGCACATCGAGCCGCCGACCGCCAGCTTCACGACACGCTGCTGGCGACGTTAACAATTTTGGCTCACCGCGCTGTCGGGGTCGCTCCCAGCGAACTGCGACGGCTCTGTGAGCGGGACCTAGCCATACTTCAGTCTGGCCGTGAGCCGTTTGATCTGCCAGGTTCGCTGGCGTCGCCCGGCGATGAGCCTGTGACTACCGGAGCGAATTCTATTGGCTCTATGCTCGGCCTCATCGTCGCCGACGGGGCGGCACGCGGACTTGACGTCCGGCTGCATGCCAGTTATGAACTCCGCGGAACACTCGTAGAACCCCACGCCCTTGCTGCCGTGTACGAAGCCCTAATCCAATGCGTCGCGAACGTGAACCGTCACGCTTTCGTCGCGGCCTTCGACCTCGCCGTCACCGCTTCCAGGGACAAGCTGATCTTCCTCGTCATTGATGAGGGCGAAGGCTTCGACCCGGCCCGCGTGCCCGACGATCGCCTGGGTCTGCGTGCCTCCGTGCGGGAGCGGCTGCGTGAAGTCGGCGGCAGCGTCACCGTGTGGTCACAGCCCGGTCAGGGGACGAGCGTAATGCTGCGTCTCCC
>DATCGT010000117.1:0-3953 GCA_036508775.1 Tepidiformaceae bacterium
CCGGATCCCGGCCACCCGGAGGGGGTCCTCGTAGATACGATTGCGGCCCTTCTGCTCGCCAAACGGGCGGTCCGCCGGGAACCCGAGTTCCTCCATCGTGAAGACGCGCGGAAACACCGTGACGTGCTCCGGAGCGTCGAAGTCTCCGCTCCTCGGAAAGATCCCCAGCAGATCCGCTGACCTCACGCGTGCGGGCCCGATCTGGTGATAACCGCGGACGGGCACTTTCAGCGTGACCCGCCAGGCGTTCTTCTGGTACCAGCCCAGGGCCCCACGCCTCACGAGGTAGTTCGTTCCCGGGGCAGAAGCTTCGGCGAGCTTTTCACCCTCCACCGACCACTCCTCCACGAGCGCCAGGTGCCATTCGTACCACGGAAGCGGAAGGATCTTCTGGTTCGAAAGCTCGATGTCGAGCCCTATTGGCTCATCGATGAACGCCCTTCGCTGCGACGGCTTATGGGTGAAGGTGACCCGGTCAAAGAGGTGCTTGCTCCAGTACTGGCCTACCGCCCCCATGAGGATGAGCACGAAGCCCACCCCCGCGATCAGCGGCTGGGACGCGCCAAAGCCGACCAGCACCAGGACGGTGCCGACGTGCAGCCACGAGTCGCGAAACGGCATTTCTCAGGCCTCGACTGGCACCGGTACTCGCTGAAGAATTTCGCCGACGAGTTCCTCCGCGTCACGCCCTCGGAGCCGCGCCTGCGTCGACAGGATGAGCCGGTGCGGGAGCACGTACGGCGCCATCGCTTTCACATCATCGGGCAGGACATAGTCGCGCCCTGAGATCGCCGCGTAGGCGCGCGCCGTCCGGAACAGCGCCAGGCTGGCCCGTGGGCTCGCCCCCAGCTCGAAGGCCGGGTCTTCGCGAGTCGCCCTCACGATCTTCACAGCGTAGTGCCGGACGCTTGGGTCCACGTGCAGGTGCGACAGCGCGGCGATCAGTCTCACGAGGTCCGAAGCCTCCACCTCGGGCTGAAGGGTGTCGAGCGGGTTCGTCGTCTCAAACCGTTGCAGGATCTCGTCCTCCCCCTCTTCCGTCGGGTAGCCGAGCCGCAGCCGCACCAGGAATCGGTCGAGCTGGGCCTCCGGCAGCGGGAACGTGCCCTCGAGTTCAATCGGGTTCTGCGTGGCCATCACGAGGAACGGCCGCGGCAGGGGCATCGTCACGCCTTCGACCGTCAGCTGCCGCTCTTCCATCGCCTCGAGAAGGGCCGCCTGGGTTCGCGGCGTCGCCCGGTTAATCTCGTCGGCCAGCACGACCTGGGCATTGAGCGGGCCTTCGCGGAATGCGAATTCGCCGAGCTTCTGGTTGTAGTACTGGATTCCCGTTATGTCCGATGGCATGAGGTCCGGCGTGAACTGGATGCGCCGGAAGACGCACCCCAGCGACTTCGCGATCGACTTCGCGAGCATCGTCTTCCCGAGGCCCGGCACGTCCTCAAGCAGGATGTGCCCTTCACATAGCAGGGCGACCATCGCCAGCCGCACAACTTCCGCTTTGCCCACGATCACGCGCTCGACGCTCGCCTGCAGGCGCTCTGCCACCGATCGGATTGCTTCTACGTCCGCCGGCGAAAGCCGGCCCTCGTCCGTCGCCTGGGTCATTTCGCTTCCACCCCCCCAAATACCGTCCGTGCGCGGGATGCTACGCGGGAACTTTCAGTGAGGCGAGCACGGACGCCAGCCCGCGCACCCAATAGACTTCAGCGATGGTCTCCGTCGAGCGCATCGTCCTCGCCTACAACAGTGTCTACGTGATTGACGACGGCCCCGGCCGGCTCCTCGTCGATACCGGCCCCGACTATCGCGGCGCCTTCGATATCGCCCGCGCGGCAATCGGCCCGCGCCTCCCGGACCTCGTCGTCGCTACGCACGGACACCTGGACCACGCGGGGCTCGGGTCGCTATGGCGGAAGGTCGGCGTCCCCGTCGCTATCGGCGCCGACGACGCAAATCTCGTTCGTGATCCCGCCCTCCGCGACTCCCATGCATTCGATGTCATGGCGGAATTTGTGCGGGCCAGTGGCGCCCCCGACGACGTCGTGGTCGAAATCATTACCGGGCTGGAGCAGCGCCGCGAGTGGTCGCACCGCGCGTCGAATCAACGTGAGTACCGCCCGGGGGGCGCGGGCCAGCGCTGGCCGACCGGCCTCCGCTTCGAGGGATTCGAGCCGTCCGGCACCATCGAGACTGACGTTTCGGACATCGGCTGCGGCCTGGCCATTCTTCAGTCGCCCGGGCACACACCCGGCAACCTCGTCCTCGTCCAGCGCGCCGAGGGCTGGCTCTTTTCAGGCGACCAGCTCCTCCCGGAGATCACGCCGACGCCGGCCATCCAGCCCCTCCCTCCCGGGCAGGGTGAAGGAGACTGGAGATTCCACAGCCTTCCGCACTTCGTCGCTTCGCTGAAACGGCTGGCCGCGCTCAATCTCACGCGCTGTTTCCCGGGCCACGGAGAGCCGTTCGACGACGTCACCGGCGCGATCGCTGCGAATTTGGGCGCAATCGAACAGCGAAGCGAGCGGGTCCTCTCCGAGATTCGCGATCTGCATAGCGCGACGCTCTACGAAGTCGCGGACCGCCTCTACCCCCGCGCGGTCCGGCGCAGGTTCTGGCAGATCATCTCAACCGTGCAGGGGCACCTGGATCTGCTCGAAGCCGCGGGCGCCGTAGTGACGCGGGAAGGCGGCTTCGAGTACGTGGATTAGCAGGCTCCCGATCCGATAGGGACCGGCCTACGGAAACTCTTTCGGGTCGTTCGCGGCTCTTGGCGTGGCCTGCCTGAGCTCATGGCCTTTTTCCAGCTGCTCGTCGATGTCCTTCGGCTTGATCTGGAAGCCGTAGCTGTCGACGAGGTCGCCCTTCCATGCCGCTTCTTCCATCTCGACGCGCTCCGTGACCTCGCCCTTGGCCTTCTTCGGTTTCGGAGCCTTCTTGTTGATCTCCGGGTGCTCGTTCGGCAGGCCACTGCTCACGAGCTGCGTCACCTTCTGCCCCATGTGGTAATACTTGCCGTCGTCCGGTATCCGTCGCGGATACCCCTCGCGGAAGGTAAATGCCGTGAACGACGTCGGCATGATTCGCGGCGCGTCTTTAAAACACTGCGGACACGGCACCGGGTCACTCGACTCCCGCATCGGGCGGAGTTCTTCGAAAACGCCGTTGCATGTCTGGCAGAAGTACTCGTAAAGAGGCATGGATACCCAACTCTCAGGTAGTTACTTCTGATTGTACGTGATGTCGCCACGCTGAGGGGTAGCCTGCTCGCCTGTCATCCGGCGAACCTCGTCGAGATACCGCGGAACGTTCGGTTCGCGCTCTAACACATAGCGAATGCAGTCCGCGAGCACCGCCTGCAGTTCGTGGTCGAGAGTCTCATCCATTCGGATGGCGGCGAACGATGCCAGGTCGACGCCCCGGCCGTACCGCAGCACCTTCACCGCGCGCACGCTGACGATGCGGCCCGCGCCGGCCATACCGCGGCAGCTCCGGCAAACGAGCCCACCGGCCATCGGCGAAAGGAGCGTGTCCTCCTCCGGCAGCTTCGCCCCGCAAAGGGCACAGCCATCGAGCTGCAGCTCGTATCCCATCATCCCCTGCAACTGAATCTCGAACGCCCTGGTCAGGTGCATCGCGACGCCCTCCTGGAGCGCGTCGAACGCCTCGACGATCAGCGCGAACAGCCCATCATGCGGCGCGTGCTCGGCGGCAAAGCGGTCCACCAGTTCCGCGCAGTAAAGCGCCGCAACGCTCCGTTCGAAATCCTCCCGGAGCGCACGATAGGGCGTCACCGTTTCTGCCTGAGTGAACACATCGAGAGACCGTCCTCGCGCGATCAGCAGGCTGCTACGGGTCAGCGGCTCCAGGTGGCCGCGCATCCTGCTCCGCGCCTTTCGGACGCCCCGTGCGACGGCGTCGAACTTGCCAAGGTCATCGCTGTAGACGGTGAA
>DATCGT010000118.1:0-13471 GCA_036508775.1 Tepidiformaceae bacterium
CCGTTCAACAGATAGGTCCGCGCGGGCGCCTCACGTCGCACGCCTGCCCGCTGCACAAGGATGCTGCGCAACCGGAGGCTTTCCTCGGGAGTGATGATCGCTGGCCATGCCCCGGCATACCGGACGCCGTCGAGTTCTCGCTGACCAGCGATGGACGGCGATTTGAGCGTGCGCTTCAGAATATGGTCGCGGATTGCGTTGCCCTGCGGGCTGCGTATACCTCGCTGTTCGAGGTCGAAGCAGATCGCTCTCAAGCTCTCTCCGGCAAACACGCGGTCTCGGACTTCACGGAGGATCGCAGCCTCCTCGTCGATAGTCGTGAGGTAGCCCTGCTCGTAGCCGAAGCATCGTTTGCCGTTCGTCGGGGGTGCCCCCCGCTCGCTCAACTCCCTTGCCTTCCGCCGAAGCCGGGCGCTGGTGTTCGCCGATTCCATGCGCGCCTGGGCGACCAGCAGCTCCGCGACGAACTGCCCGTAGCTCTCTCTTGTGTCGATCGGTTCCATCACGGAAGCAATGAATGCTTTGTGGACTTCGCACGCTTCCATGACCCGGACGAGGTCGCGCTGCTGCCGAGTGAGGCGGTCCAGCTTCCAAACCACCACCCCACTGATCTCCCCCGCGCGGAGCGCGATGAGCATCCGTTCGAACTCCGGCCGCTTCGCCTTGAGCTTGAACGCGGAGATGTCGATGTCCTCAAAGGTGTCCACCACCTCCCATCCCCGTCGTTCAGCAAGGGCCCGAGCGTCCTGAGTCTGGCGGGCGGTGGCGGTCTGCTGGCCGTCCTTATCGTCGGATATCCTGGCGTAGATGCCGATGCGGGTCGCGGTCTCGGTGTCCATGGTCGAAATGATACCATTCACCAACCGTGTGAACGGGAGAAGGGGGTGAGGGACCAACGCCGCCCCCTCCGCCGCTGCGCCCCACTCGCCGCCCTGGCCTGCGGCCACCCTCCGGGCCGGGCTCCTCACTCGGCCGGCGGCTACCACCGTGCCCCCTTCTTCCCGCCCCTCCCTGGATCATGGGCCCAAAGGACAGCCACTTCGAGCCCCACGGACCTGCATGCCCCGCCCCGGCGGCGAGACCATCGAGGTGTTCAGGTACAGGAGAGTGATTATGTCGTCGACGGCGGTAACCCTTTGGATTGAGAAGACGCTGGTCCGGGATGCCGAGATCCACCTCGCCGTCGAGGAAGACGAGGGCCGGGTCATCGTCAGCGGGATGGTCTCGACCGAATCCGAGCATGACACCGCGCTTGATATCGTGACCCGGCTCGCTGGAGCGAGGCCCGTCGATGACAACATCGAGGTCGATGGAGCCATGCCCGAGTATCTCGGCAAGCTGCACCTGGCGAACGGCGAGCCCGGCCTTGAGGAAGCCGCTGGCCTGGAGCCCGGCGACTTCGCGCGCCAGGAACTCGCAACCGACCCGAACGCAGGCTCCGGGGCGGGACCAAGCAGCGCTGAAGCGGATGACGTCGCCGAGGGGAACGTCGCCTACGTCCCTCCCGTTGACCCGGTAGGGGGCTCACGACAGGTGATCGGCGGCTACGAGATCACGTCGCTCGACGAACAACCCGAGACGGAGACCTCAACGCTCGACGACCGCCCGGGCGACGATGAGCTCGCCACAGCCGTCCTACGCGAGCTCAAGGAAGACGCCGCCACCAGCGACCTCGACATCCACGTCACCGTGCGCAACGGGATCGTCCATCTGCGTGGCTCCGTTTCCACCACCGACGACGCGGAGAACGCCGAAACGGTCGCCTGGCGGGTGACCGGCGTGGCTGGCGTGAGCGAAATGTTGGACGTCACCGGTGGACGCATGCGCTAACGCACGGGCCGCTTCGCCGGGTCGTAGCCGGGGCCCGCTGCGGGGTTGACTCCCCTCGCCCATCGCAATGGGAGAGGGGTCGGGGGTGAGGGCGCCGTCCTCGCACCCTCTCGGGAAAGGCGCTGGCCCCGTGGGACTACAATCCTCACAGGAGCTAGACACCATGACGACCCGTGAACAGAAAGTGAACCGCATCCTCGCCCGGGGAGCCGAAGATGAGCGCCGCCTCGGATTGAACGAGCTGGACCGCGTGGCCCGCGAAACCAGCACCTTCGGCTCCGACCAGCATCGCACGGGCCGCGACACCGTCGAGCGCGCCTACGACGAGGCCCGCCGCAACCTTGAGCAGCTCTCAGACCAGCAGCTGGACGACCGCCTGGCGTAGGGCACCGCCTTTGCCACGGGTCGTAGCCGTGCGCCACCGGGCGCACCTGGGGGATTCGGTCGACGGCGTCAGCTGAGCGGCCCTTAACCCCCAATCTTGTTCGTCCAATGCCCGACGCCAGCCTCACACCCGTCAGCTCCGTCGCAACGCCCCTCGCTCGTCGCAACGGGAGAGGGGCCGGGGGTGAGGGTACAATCTGAACCCATAGGCCAAACATGATGGCTGGGCTGTGAACCATAGTCCCACCATATGGAAAGATAGTTACGTAATCAGTGCAAATATATCAGGCCAGCACCTATGATTGCTGCATGAACACGAATCTCCCGCAACCGACCCATCGTTGTGCCGAATGTCATCTCCCATCGATTGGCGTATTCGCCGCCCGACGCGACGGTTGCACGGTACGGCTCTGCCACTCGTGCTATCTCAAGCGGAGCGAACGCTTCAGCCAGCAGCGCCTGGCGGTCCCGCGTCCACTGGCGGGCCAGGCCCGCTAGTCACCAGGTCTGCATAGCACACGGGGCGCAGCCACCCTCCGCCCCCCTCGGCCTGAACCCACCCCGTACGAGCTCACGACCTTCCCCGCGGATGGCTTCGTCTGCGCCCGCGGCGCCGGCCTCAACGTCCGCGAGCAACCCACTACGAGCGCGAGCGTGATTACGCTCCTCAAAGACCTCTCGCCGATCCGTGCCGAGGAGTTCGTCCTGACGCAGCCCGGGTCATACGGCCACGCCGGCCCGGACCCCGACGGCTGGTATCGCATCAGCCTGCCAGTGGAGGGCTGGGTCAACTACCGCTACATCTCCGCGGCTTCGTTCGAGACCTGCGAATTCCACGACGCCGTCCAGCCCGCCCCCTGACGCCGCCCGACGGGCCGGGGGGTGCGGGCGACCACTCGCGGGCGGTCACCACGGCCCGCCGTTACAATTCCCCCATGCGCTACCGCCGGATCGTTGCGAAGTTTGGCACCAGCCTCCTCACCGCCGGCTCCGACCGCCTCGACCTCGAGGCGATGTCGCGGCTCGTCGGACAGGTCGTGCGCCTCCGCGCGCAGGGCTGCGAGGTCGCAATCGTCTCCAGCGGCGCACAGGCCGCCGGGCGCCACCGCCTCGCCCACCGGCTCCCCGCCGGGCACGTCCCCAGCCGCCAGGCTTACGCCAGCGTCGGTCAGAGCCATCTCATGCAAAGCTGGGACGAGCTCTTCGACTGGCACGACACCGTCGTCGCCCAGGTCCTCCTCACCCGCCGCGACCTCAGCGACCGGCTGGGCTACCTCAACGCCCGCAACACCCTCCGGGACCTCCTCGAAGCGGGCACCGTTCCCATCATCAACGAGAACGACGCGGTCGCCCTGGACGAAGTCCTCGCCACCCGCATCGGCGAGAACGACAGCCTCTCCGCTTACGTCGCCAACCTCGTCGAGGCGGACCTGCTCGTAATGCTCACCGACGTCGAAGGCCTCTATGACGCCGATCCCCGCACGAACCCGCTCGCGAAGCTCATCGACCGCGTCGACCGCATTGACGCCACGATCGAATCGCTAGCGGGCGGCACGACCGGCGTCGGACGCGGCGGCATGATCACGAAGCTGACCGCCGCCCGCATCGCCACCCAGGCAGGCGTCGACGTCGTCGTCGCCAACGGCTACACCCCTGACGCGCTGGTAGCGGCGGCCAACGGCGAGCAGCGCGGGACATACTTCCCCGCGGCCGGGGATCGGCTCGAAAGCCGCAAGCGCTGGATCCTCGGGAACATCAGCCGCACAGGTCACATCGTCGTCGACGACGGCGCCGCGAAGGCGTTGCGCGCGGATGGGCGCAGCCTCCTCCCGGCCGGTATCGCGGCCATCGACGGCGCCTTTGAACGCGGCGAGACGGTCGAGGTCCGCGACAGCTCGGCTCACCGCGTGGCGGTCGGCACGACGAACTACGGCAGCAACGAGCTCGGGCGCATCCGCGGCCTCCACAGCGACCGCATCGCTGAGACCCTCGGCTACGCCTACGGCGACGAGGTCATCCACCGCGACAACATGGTGGTCATGTAGCGGATGGCGGCAGCAGACGGCCCCGTTATCCGCGTGAGCGGCCTACGCAAGTCCTACGGTGAACTCGAAGCGCTCGCTGGCGTGGACCTTGACATCGAGGCGGGCGAGGTGTTCTCGCTGCTCGGGCCGAACGGCGCGGGCAAGACGACGCTGGTCGAAATCCTCGAAGGCTACCGCAAGCGCACGAGCGGCGAAGCGACGGTCCTCGGCATCGACCCGGGAGATGGCGATCGGCGCTGGCGGGCGCGGGTCGGGATCGTGCTGCAGAACAGCACGGCGTTCGACATGCTCACAGTCGAAGAGATCGTGAGCCATTTCGCGACCTTCTACCCGGACCCTCTGGAGCCTCGACAAGTGATCGATATGGTCGGGCTCGGGGACAAGCGAACGAGCCGGTGCATCGCGCTCTCGGGCGGTCAGAAGCGTCGCGTTGAGGTCGCGCTGGGCATCGTCGGCAACCCGGAACTCATCTTCCTCGACGAGCCGACCACCGGGCTCGACCCGATGGGCCGCCGCCAGCTCTGGGAGGTCGTCCGGCAGTTTACGGCGCTGAAGAAGACCGTGGTCCTCACGACGCACTACCTGGACGAAGCGGAAGCGCTCGCCGACCGGGTAGGGGTCATGATGGCCGGCAAACTGGCCGCGGTCGCGCCGCCTCACGAGATTGGGGGCCGCGAGCGCGCACTGGCGCGAGTTACTTTCATCCAGGAAGGGAAGCTGGCCGGGCAGGCGCTACCGGCGATTCCCGGGATCACGGTGGATGGTGAGGTGGTCACTCTCTCCACAGAAGCCCCCACGGCCGCGGTCGTTGCGCTCGAGGCGTGGGCCGGGGCGCTGGGAGCGGCAGAGCTGCCGGGGTTGTCGGTGACGAGGCCGTCGCTCGAGGACGTCTACCTGGCGATGGTCGGCCCCGAGCATCGAGATTCGGGTGGACGAGAATGAGCGACGCGGCACAGGCGGCCGACGCGGTCCGGATGCCGAGCCTCCTCCGTCTCGGTTGGGGCAGGATCGTCATCGAACTCAAGCAGTTCTGGCGTTCGCCAACGAGGCTGGTGTTCACGTTCATGCTGCCGCTCGTGTTCCTGGTCGTCTTCACGGCTATCTTCGGCAACCAGAAGCTGCCGGGTCCGAAAGGATCACCGGACCTGAAGTTCCGCGACTATTTCGTCCCGGGGATCATCGCGGTCGGGATCATGAGTACGACCTTCTCGAACCTCGCGACGTCGATCCCGATCGAGCGAGGGATGGGCATGATGAAGCGTCTGAGCGGCACGCCCCTGCCACGTGAGGCCTTCTTCATCGGCAAGATCGGGATGACCGTCATCGTCACGGCGCTGGAGACGATCGTCCTGCTCGCCGTGGGAGTCGCGCTCTACAGGGTGAAGCTGCCGGTGGACGCGGCCCACTGGGCGGTCCTCGGCTGGGTGTTCTTGCTGGGAACAGCGTCGTGCTCGGTGCTGGGCATCGCCTACACGCGGCTCATCGGGAACGCGGAGTCGGCGATTGCGATCGTGCAGATGCCGTACCTCATCCTCCAGTTCATTTCGGGCGTGTTCTTCCGCTATTCGGAGATCCCAAAGTGGATGCAGGACATCGCGATCGTCTTCCCGCTGAAGTGGCTGGCGCAGGGCATGCGCTATGCGTTCGTCCCGGACTGGCTGGGCCAGAGCGAATACGGCGGCTGGCAGCTGCCGATGATCGCGCTGATGCTCGCCGGGTGGACCATCGCGGGGTTCGTGCTTTCGGTGCTGTTCTTCCGCTGGAACGTCGAAGCCGACTCCTGAGGAGCGGCGGAGCCTACAGGAACGTCTTCACCGCCTCGATGAAGCCGGTGGGGTTGTCGAGAGGCACGGAGTGGCCGCTGTCCTTCACGTCGATCACGCGACAGTTGGGGATCGTTTGCTCCATGCGCTTTGCGTTCTCGGCGCTGAGAACGTCGCTGTGCAGGCCGTGGACGACCAGCGTCGGCGAGGTGATGTTGCGAAGCGAGTCCCAGGCGGCGGTAACGTCCGCCGGGGACGTGGTCGTTCGTGCCCCCGAGCCGTTCCTCAATGCGATGTCGTAGCGGAAGGTCCACTTCCCATCGGCGCGCTGCATGAGGTTGTTGAGGACGCGGTGCCGAAGCTCTGAGTCGGGTGGGCGGGGGTTCGCCCGGCGCGAAGCCGCGACGGCTTCCTCCGGGTCGTCGAAGACGTCGTTCGCGCGGACACCCTGCGCGATTCGCTGCGACCCGGCCGGGTCCGACTCCGGCGCGATGTCGACGATGACCAGGCGATCGACGGTGGCCGGATGTTTCGCCGCGTACATGAATGCGGCGCGCCCTCCCATCGACAACCCGAGAAGAACGAACCGATCGAGGCCGAGCGCCGCGACGAAAGCCTCCATGTCCTCGACGCGCCGTTCGGGCGCGTAGTCCCTGGCCCACTCCGTCTCGCCGTGGCCGCGTTGGTCCAGCGCAAGGACGTGATAACGGCCGCGCATCGCCATCGCGAACGTGTCCCAGGTACGGGCGTGGCCTGTGAAGCCGTGGAGGCAGACGAGCGCCTGTGCGCTTTCGTTGCCCCAGTCGCGGTAGTGGAACTGGAGCCCGTTCAGGGTGATCGTCCGGTCGGTCACGCCGGTTTCGGCGGTGGTCATGTAGAGCTCCGAAGGCGGGGGATAGATGCCCGAGTCTACGCCGTACAATCCGACTTGTGGTCACGAAGCCTTTCCGGCGCAGATAGTTCAGTCTCGCGAGCGCGTTTGCCCAATGGACGACGGCTACGACTGACCTCTTGGACGCACCATCCGGCGGTACCGTACGCTCGGATGGAAGCGGACCAGAGGCGAGGGAAGGCATGGGCAGTGGGCACGCGACCGAGTCGGTGAGACAGCAGTTTGGGGCGGTAGCTGCCGCTTACGCGAACAGTTCAGTCCATGCTTCAGGGCCGGACCTCGCGGCGCTGGTCGAAGAGGCGGCCCTCAGCGGGAAGGAACGCGTCCTCGACATGGGCTGCGGCGCCGGGCATACCGCGCTGGCGCTGGCTCCGAAGGCCGCCGCCGTCGTTGCGGTCGATGTCACTCCCGAGATGGTGGCACTGACTGCGCAGCTGGCGCAGGAACGCGGACTCACGAACGTGGAGGTGCGCCAGGCCGACGTGGCTGCACTGCCATTCGAGGACGGCTCGTTCGACCTGGTGACGAGCCGACTCAGCGCCCACCACTATGCAGACCCGCAGCAGGCGCTGAGCGAAGCGGCCCGCGTGCTGAAGCCGGGCGGGAAGTTGCTCCTGATCGATACCGTAGCGCCCGAAGACCCCGCACTCGATACGTTCTACCAGGCGTGGGAACTCCTGCGTGACCGGTCGCACGTGCGCAACTGGCGGGCGAGCGAATGGCTGCGAATGGCGGCCGCTGCCGGCTTCAAGGCCGAGGTCATCGGCCGCTGGGCGGTGCCCATCGACGGTGCGGACTGGGTGAAACGGATGCAGACGCCCGCCTCGAAGGTCGCCATGATCCGGCAGATGTTCGCGGAGGCGAACCCGGCCCAGCGGGCGGCTTTCGAGATCAGGGACATGCCGTGGGGCATGACGCAGCCCTTCTTTTTGATGAGGGCCGTTAGCCGTTAGCCGTTGGGGGCGCCGTGACTCGTCCTAGCCCAATGCCCCGTGGCACTTCTTGAACTTCTTCCCGCTGCCACAGAAGCAGGGGTCATTGCGGCCGACCTTGCGCACGGCGGGGGGAGCGGCTGGCCGGAGCGCCGGGTCGTCGCGATTGGTCCGGAGGTTGGCGGGGGATGGTGCCCGCGATCCGGACAGCAACGGAGCCTTCAACGCGGGAGCCGTCGCCGTGGCCGCCGCAGATTCGGTTCCGTTGCTGGTGGCACCCGGGTTCGAGTCGGGCTGGAAGCTGGACCCGGCTTGCGCCTCGGGAATCGCGGCAAGCCTGATTTTGAAGATCGTCCGCGCCACCTGCTTGCGGATGTTGTCCTGGAGCTGCTGGTACATGTCGTAGCCTTCGCGTTTGAAGGCGACCAGGGGATCGACCTGTGCGTACGCCTGTAGGCCGATGCTCTGCCTGAGGTCCTCGATCGCGGTCAGGTGCTCGCGCCAGTGGCTGTCGATTGATTCGATGAGGAGCCAGTGCTCCAGCTTCCGCATCGCCTCTTCGCCGACTTCTTCCTCCATCTTCTCGTAGCGGTCGTCGGCGCGGTCGAGCATCTCGTCGGTGAGTTCGTCGCGAAGGTCCTGCATCTCGTCGAGGGTGGGCAGGTCCTCCGGGGGAAGCATTTCCCGGAGTTCGTTCAGGACCAGTTCAAGGGCATCAAGGCTTCCGGATGCCGCTTTGCAGACGTTTTCGATCTCCCGATGGAGCATCTCGATGACGTTGTCGCGCGTGTCGACACCCTTGAGGATTTTCTCGCGCTCGCGGTAGATGACCATGCGGTGCTCATTGATCACGTCGTCGAACTCGACCAAGCGTTTGCGGATGTCGAAGTTGTGACCTTCGACCTTCTGTTGTGCCTGGGCAATGGCCTTGGTGACCATCCCCGATTCGAGTGGCATGTCCTCGGTCATCCCGAGTTTTTGCATCATGCCCGGCACCCAATCCGGTGCGAAGCGCTTCATGATGTCGTCGCCGAAAGAGACGAAGAAGCGGCTGGAGCCCGGGTCGCCCTGGCGTCCCGCACGGCCGCGAAGCTGGTTGTCGATGCGCCGTGACTCGTGGCGCTCGGTGCCGATCACGTGGAGGCCACCCGACTCAGTGACGCCAGTGCCGAGCTTGATGTCGGTGCCGCGGCCAGCCATGTTCGTCGCGATGGTGATCGCACCGGACTGGCCCGCGCCCTCGACGACATGAGCTTCACGCTCATGCTGCTTGGCGTTGAGGACGTTGTGCTCGAGCCCTTTGAGCTTGAGGAGTTCGCTGAGGTATTCGGACTTCTCGATTGACGTCGTTCCGACGAGAACCGGGCGGCCTTCGCTGTTCATCGTCTCGATTTCGCCGACCACGGCGTTGAACTTCGCGCGTTCGTTGATGTAGACGATGTCCGGGTGGTCGGTGCGAATCATCGGCTTGTGGGTGGGGATGACGACGACGTCGAGTTCGTAGATCTTCGAGAACTCTTCCGCTTCGGTTTCGGCGGTACCGGTCATGCCGGCGAGCTTTTCGTAGATTCTGAAGAGGTTCTGGAAGGTGATGGTCGCGTAGGTAATGGACTCGCGCTGGACCTGTAGGCCTTCCTTAGCCTCGACTGCCTGGTGGATGCCGTGGCTCCAGCGGCGGCCGGGCATGAGACGCCCGGTGAACTCATCGACGATGACAATTTCACCGTCCTGGACGACGTAGTCGCGATCGAGGCGCTTCAGCACTTCGGCATCAAGCGCGGCTTCGAGGTGGCGTGCCAACTGGGAGTCGCCTTCAAAGACGTTCGCGATGCCGAGCGCGCGCTCGAAGCGGGTGATGCCCTCTTCAGTCATGGCGACGTGCTTTGCCTTGAGGTCGACGATGTAGTCGACGTCTTCGGTGAGCGTCTTCGCGGCGCGAGCGAATGCCACATAGGTAGCGCTCGCCTCTTCGGCGTTCCCGCTGATGATGAGCGGCGTCCTCGCCTCGTCGATGAGGATGCTGTCGACCTCGTCGACGATGGCGAAGGCAAGGTCTCGCTGCACTTTGAGGGTCAGCTCGGGGACCATGTTGTCGCGAAGATAGTCGAACCCGAATTCGTTGTTCGTGCCGTAGGTCACGTCGCAGGCGTAGGCCTCGCGGCGTGTGCAGGGTCGGAAGTCATCGAGGCCGCCGGTGCCGTTCTCATCTGTGGGGTGATAGCCCGCTTCGTAGCGGAACGAGATGCCGCTGTTCTGGATGACACCCACGTTCATGCCGAGGAAGGTGTAAACCGGGCCGTACCAGCCGGGTGCGACGCGCGCGAGGTAATCGTTGACGGTGACCAGGTGGGCGCCACGGCCCGCCAGAGCGTTCAGATACAGCGGAGCTATGGCGACCAGCGTCTTGCCCTCGCCGGTGCGCATCTCGGCGATCTTGCCTTCGTGGAGGACGATGCCGCCGAGCATCTGGACGTCGAAGGGTCGCTGCCCGGCTTTGCGCGAAGCCGCCTCGCGGGCCACGGCGAACGCTTCGGGGAGGATATCGTCGAGGGTTTCACCCTCGGTGAGGCGCTCTTTGAACTCCGTCGTGGTGGCAGCGAGTTCTTCATCGGAGAGGGCGGCCATCTCATCGGCGAAGCCGTTGATCTCGGCAACGATGGCCGAGAGGCGCTTGAGTTCTTTTTCGTTTGAGTCGCCGAGAAGGCGCTGGATGAATCCGAGCTTGGGCATGGTGTTGTCAGTGTACCGCACCGGTCGGAGGGGGCACGGTAAGGCGGCGGGCGAGGTGTATCCTCCGTGTGAAGGCTAAGGCGAAATCGAGCGGGGTGTGCATGCTGCGAAGGCTTCTCCTAGCGATTGCTATCGTCTTCCCGATGGTTACAGCTTGCTCGGCGCCGGGCAGCAAGGTCACCTCGACGGCGGGCCCCAGCGAGGCGACAGCAGCATCAGCAGGGCCGACGACGTTGCCTTCGTTGACGCCCGGGCCGACTCCTGTAGGACTCGACCTGAGTTCACTCTCGCCGGAGGCGCGCAAGGCTGCGGAGGTCGCTGTGGCGCCCGGCCACGGGTATACGGCCGTCGTCACAGCGGTGACCCTCGAGAGTTACCGTGATCTGATGTGCGGGCGCCAGCCGTATGCGGCGGAAGACGTGGCGGTATGGGCGGTGGCACTTTTCATCACGTCGCGGCCGCCGTACCCGATACCAAAGGGATACACGCCGCCGGACCCGGCAACTCTCCCGAAAACCATGCTCTGGATAATTGACGCGAGTACCTACACGTCGCTACAGACGTTCAGCCCCTGGCCGATCGATCGGGCCCCGGGCTCCAAGTGCCCCTGACAGGCGCTCAGGCCTCGTACTTCACCAGGACGAGGCAGCTGTTCTGGCCGCCAAAGCCGAAGCTGTTCTTCAGGGCGACGCGAACATTGGCCTTGCGGGCCACGTTGGGCACGTAGTCGAGGTCGCAGGTCGGGTCGGGCTGTTCCTGGTTGATCGTGGGGTGAATGATGCCCGTTTCGATCGTCTTCACGGTCGCGACGGTTTCGATCCCACCGCTGGCACCGAGGCCGTGGCCGATGAGGCTCTTGGTCGCACTGATGGGGACCTTGTAGGCACGATCGCCGAGGACCTTCTTCAGTGCGTTCGTCTCGGCGGTATCGCCGAGAGGAGTGCTGGTGGCGTGGGCGTTGACGTAGTCGACCGCGTCGGGCGAGATGCCGGCGTCGCGCAGGGCCTCAATCATCGCGCGGGCGGCACCTTCGCCATCTTCTGGCGGGGCGACCACGTGATAAGCGTCGCTTGTGCAGCCGAAGCCTGCGAGTTCCGCATAGATGCGGGCGCCGCGGGCTATCGCGTGAGCTTCACTTTCGAGGACCAGTGCACCTGAGCCCTCACAGGGGACGAAGCCATCGCGTTTGCCATCGAATGGACGGCTGGCCTTCGTCGGCTCGTCGTTCTGCGTTGCGAGTGCCCGCATGACGCTGAAGCCGGCGAGGCCGAGGTCACTGATGCCAGCTTCGCAGCCGCCGGCCAGCATGACGTCGGCCCGACCGCTGCGGATGATCATGCCAGCTTCGCCGATGGCCTGGGTACCCGCGGCGCAGGCGGTAACGATCGTGCCGTTGTAGCCACGGAGGTTGTACTGGAGAGCGACCTGGGCGGCCGCCATGTTCCCGAGGCTGCGAGGCAGGTAGAGCGGGTCCAGTCGCATGCCGCCCTTTTCGAAGAGCGTCCGGGCGCCCTCCTGGATTTCCGGGTAGCCGCCCCCGCCGTTCCCGACGAGCACACCGATACGGTCGCGGTTTTCGTGGTCGAGCTGCAGGCCCGCGTCTTCAATCGCCTGGGCGGCGCCGGCGACCATGAACTGGGCGAAGCGCGCCATGCGGCGGGCGGCCTTGTGTTCGATGAATCGGCGAGGGTCCCAGTCCTTCACTTCGCCCGCCACGTGGCAGGGGAACTGCGTAGGGTCGATCAGGGTCATCGTGGCGACACCGGAACGGCCGGCGACCATGCTGTCCCAGAATTCGTCAACCGTCTGGCCAGCCGGGGTGACTGCCCCCAGCCCGGTGACGACGACACGGGTGCGCGACTGCAGCGTTGCGTTCATTGACGCCTAGGGTACAGCCAATCTGAGCAGGTGAAAGCGAGGTAATGGAAAAGCGAGTTGCGAATGCGACTCACCTTCTGTTTCCGGGACGGCTACGCTAGGTCTGTGGATTTCCCTGAACACGTCGTTGAACGCCGCCGAGACGGGCGCCGGTACATCCTTTTGCACCGGGCTGTGGGCTTCATCGAGGACGACAAGGTCGAGATCAGGAGCGCACAAAGCACGCTGATCCTGCCGCTCATCGGGCTGGGGCTGGCGGCAGTTGCGGGCGGAATCCTGGTTACGCGAGGGATGGAGCTGCCGCTGTGGGTGCTGGTCTCGCTGCTCCTCCTGTGCCTCGTCGCCGTCCCCGCCTCGGTGATGGCGATCATCAGCTCGGTGGTGGGGGCAGAGGTCGTGGTCGACCGGCGGAAGGGGTCGGTGAGCTGGCAGCAGGGAGCGCTGGGGATGGGGATCGGGGCGCGCGAGGTCGCGCCGTTCCCGACGATCGACCACCTGGAAGTCACGATCGAAGGCGACCAGGCGGATCGCTGGCACGGCGAGACCGACTCGCTCCGCCAGTTCGCGCTTGTCCTCGTGAAGAAGAACGGGCGACGGCTGGAACTGGCGCGGATTCCCGTCGCGGCCGGGAACCAGGCCGACGGCATGGACCGGACGCTCGCCCTCGGAAACGCGATCGCGGACATCTGTGGGGCGACTGTTCGGATCCCTGAAGGCTGGGAACTGGTTACGATCGATACGAAGACCGGCGAGATCCAGGAGCCGGCGAAAGCGAAGCGGAAGCCCGCCCGGGCCCGTGCGAGGAGATGAACCATGGCCGATGACGCACTGGGCGTTCTGTTGAAGGCGAAGACGATTGCGGTGGTTGGACTCGACACACGCAAGGAACGGACCGCGTACCGGATCGCGGAGTACCTGCAGCAAGCCGGCTACCGAATCATCCCGGTTCCGGTGCAGCAATCCGCGGACGAGGTGTTGGGCGAGAAGGCGTACTCATCGCTGAGGGACATCCCGGAG
>DATCGT010000119.1:0-8600 GCA_036508775.1 Tepidiformaceae bacterium
CGGCGAGGTTGCCCGCCGCTGGCGCTATCGGGACGGCTCTGGGGAGATCGGCATCATCAGCTCGGTCAGCCAGACTTTTTGTCGGGACTGCTCGCGCGTGCGCCTTTCCCCCGAGGGCGAGCTCTATACGTGTCTCTTCGGCGCCCGGGGATTCGACCTCCGCGTGCTCATCAGGGGCGGTGCCAGCGACGACGAGATCTGCGCGGCAATTGGCCGTCTGTGGGAATTGCGTGACGATCGCTACTCGGAGATCCGCTCCGCCGACACAGTACGCCTGACAAAGGTGGAGATGTCCCATATCGGCGGCTAGCAAGTTTGCTGTCCATCCCCGCCGCCGCGTTCGCCCCGTTAGCGTGTCGGGATCGTCATCGACATCACCGCAACGTTGGAGCCAACCCCCTCAAATTCTTTCCGTATGAATGGCAACAGGCTACGGCGACCGGGAAAGGGTGTCCTGAATTGTCCACTGCAAACCCGTGGCATTGCGTATCGCGTTCGTCGGGTATCCGCGCAGGAGAGGACGCGAGCCGCCTGCGAAGGCGATCCATCTTGTGAGATGGCGGTCGAAAAGGCTGACAGAGATCATGGATAGTGGGCGTCAATAGGGGTTATAAGGAGGTATTCCGCTTCGAGGTGCGCCTGTGGCCACGCCCATGAAAGAACCAGTCCTGAAGAACTCTTTCGACGCTTATCGCGAGAAATGGGAGTGGGATTCGGTGCACTGGGGGACGCACTGCGTCGACTGTTACCCGGGCGACTGCCCGGTGCGCGTGTACGTCAAGGACGGCAAGGTCGTCCGGGAGGAGCAATCGGGAACCATCGGGACGATCGAGGAAGGGGTGCCCGATTTCAGCCCGATGGGGTGTCAGAAGGGTGCTTCGTGGAGCGCGTCGCTGTACGGGCCGGACCGGGTGATGTACCCGTTGAAGCGGGCCGGGGAGCGTGGTGAGGGCAAATGGGAGCGGGTGACGTGGGACAAGGCGCTCACGGAGATCGCCGAGTCGATGGTGGACGCGATCGAGCAAGATGGCTCGGCGTCGATCGTCCAGGAAGGGACGCCCGAAAGTGGGGGCAGCATGGCATCCGGTCGCTTCCGCTCGGTCATCGGAGGCCACATCCTCGACCTGCAGGGGTCGTTCAACGATTTCTCGATTGGGCTCTACGAGACGTTCGGGAAGTTCAGCCCGACGTCATCGGCGGACGACTGGTTCAAGTCGGAGCTGATGCTGTTCTGGCACATGAACCCGGTGTACACGCGGATTGCCCTTTACCACTTCATGGCGGAGGCGCGGTACAACGGCGCCGAGATTGTCAACATTTCGCCGGACGTGAACGCGTCGCACACGCACGCGGACTATCAGATCCCGATCAACGGTGCGTCGGACCCGGCGTTCGGGCTTGCGCTCACCCAGGTGATGTTCGAGGAGAACATCGCTGACTGGAAGTTCCTCAAGGAGCAGACGGACTTCGGCTATTTGGTGCGGACGGACACGAAGCGGTACCTGCGACAGACGGACGTCGAGGGGAGCGGCCGAGACGACCAGATGTACCAGTGGGTCCCGGGCCGCGGGCTGAAGCTGGCGGACCGGGGGAACATGTTCCTGAAGGGTGTGGAGATCGCCCTCGAGGGCGTCTTCGATGTCAAGCTGGCGGACGGCTCGACGGTGCAGGTGACGCCGGTCTACGCGCTTTTGAAGAAGAAGCTGGACAGCGAGTACACGCCGGAGAAGCAGCAGGCAATCACGGGAGTCCACCCGGATACGATCAGGATGCTGGCCCGCAAGATTGCGGCGAAGCGAACGAACATCATGCTTGGCTACAACGCCTGCAAGTTCTATCACGGGGACCTGATCGAGCGGGTGATGTGCCTGGTGCTGGCGGCGAGCGGCAACTGGGGCAAGAACGGGGCGGGGATCCGCTGCTGGGCAGCAGCGATGAACGACGGCCAGGCGATCGCGATGGCGAAGCCGGGGCCGGGCGCGGGGAACAGCGAGATCGTCCTGAGCGCGCGCGACGCGGCGGTTGCGGCCTATAAGAAGATGGACCCGACGGCGACGACGGAGATTGCGATTCGAGAGATGGCGAAGAGGTGGTCCGGCCAGGAGCGGGGCGGGATCAACCGCACGGACCAGACACCGGTGGGTGGTGGCAGCTCGGCACCGCCAGCGTTCTGGTGGTACTGGCAGGCCGGCTACAAGGAGCGCTGGAACGTGAAGGAGTGGGGCGACGAGTCGCTTCCTCGAGGCTTCGACGAGTACTTCAACGAGGCGCTCGCGAAGGGCTGGTGGAAAGGACTTGACCGGCCGCGACCGGAGAACCCGCCGCGCGTCTTCATCGAGTGCGGGGGGAACACGCTCCGGCGGACGAGGGGTGGGAAGAAGGCGCTCCTGCCGACGCTCTGGCCGAAACTCCGGACGATCGTGACGATGGACTACCGGATGAGCCAGACGGCGCTCTACGTGGACTACTTTCTCCCGGTGGCGCAGCACTATGAGAAGCTGGGCTTTGGGATGCCGACGCCGCACGTGATGAATTTGACGCTCGCCGACAAGGCGGCGGACCCGCCGGGTGAAGCGAAGGACGAGTGGACGATCTTCGGCGAGCTCATCGAGAAGATCGCGGAGGTGGCGGCGGCGCGAGGGCTGGTGGAGTACACGGGCAGCAACGGGGTGGCGCGGAGGTACGCGGACCTGAACAAGGCGTACTCGATGAACGGGTATTTCGACAACGAGGACTCGCGCTACGACGAAGTGATCAGGGACTCGGCGCTGGCGGGGACGTTGCCGATGGGGACGAACCTGCGGACGATGCGGGAGAATGGGCACGTACGGTTCATCGACTGGGGTCTGGCGCCGATGGGGCTTTCGCAGGCGTCGCCACTTGAGCCGAACAAGACGCATACGCCCTTCCGGGACCACACGGAGCGGGGGGACCCGTTCCCGACGTACGCACGGCGGGCGCAGTTCTACATCGACCACGAGTGGTTCCTGGAAGCCGGGGAGGAGCTGCCGGTGTGGAAGCCGAACCCGAACATGGGAGGCGACTACCCGATGGGGATGACGTCGGGACATAACCGCTGGAGCATCCACACGATGAACCAGGCGAACAAGGTGATCCTGGGGACGCACCGGGGGGAGCCGTTCATCGAAGTCTGCCCGGGTGACGCAGCCGCCAGGGGCGTGAAAGACGACGACCTGATCCGGGTCTTCAATGACGTGAGCTCATTCAGCGCGCGGGCGAAGGTCTCGCCCTCGGTGAAGCCCAACCAGATCGTTTCGTACAACGGCTGGGCGGGGTTCCAGTACAGGGACTGGAGCGGGGCGAACGAGATCGAGCCGGGGATGGTGAAGTCGCTCCACTTTGCGGGGGGCTACGGCCACCTCCAGCACCTCGGCGCCGAGTGGCAGCCGGTGCCGGTCGACCGCTGGGTGCGCTGTGATTTCGAGAAAGTGAACGAGGGCTGACGATGAAAGTGTCGAAAGTGAGTGACGCGGCGAGCTCGCTTGGGAGCCCAACGGCGGCGGGGTGGAGTTCGGCAGCGGCCGAAACAGTGAAGCTGGGTGCGATACCGGTTGCGGCGCAGCCGACGGCGTACATCCAGGAGGCGTGGGCGAAGCGGCCGTACGCCTCAACGTCCCGGGCGAAGGTGGCGGCGGCGACCGATGGCGAGCGACTGTACGTGCGGTTGGAGTGGGCGGACGACGCGAAGGCGAACGGGGAGTTCCCGGACGGGGCCGCGGTGGTGTTTCCGGGGGCTGCGAACAGCGCGGTGGAGACGCTTGGCAGCGCGGCAGCGCCGGTAGGGTTGTGGTACTGGCAGAACGGGCGGGCGGAGGCGCTGGCGATCGAGTCGCACGGACCCGGCGTGTTCCGCAAGCAGGCTTCGGACGGGATCAAGGCAACGGCGGCGCTCGAGAGTGGGCGCTGGTCGGTGGTGCTCTCGGGGCCGGCGACGGCTGCGAAGGGTGGGAAGGTTGGGGTGGTGGTGTGGAACGGGTCGAACGAAGAGAGAGCCGGACTTGGAGCAGTGAGCCAGGGCTGGCTCGGGCTCGAGCAGGCATAAGGAGGGGATGAGATGACAGAGACGACAGCGGCGCACCAGATTGCCTGGGTGTACGACCTGAACAAGTGCATTGGCTGCCAGACGTGCTCGGTGGCGTGCAAGGTGTTGTGGACGCGTGATGACGGGGAGAAGCACGAGTGGTGGTGTTCGGTGAACACGCAGCCAGGGCTGGGGACGCCGAAGGGCTGGGAGGAGATGGGCGGAGGTGCCGACGAGACCGGGCGCCCGAAGCCGGGCCATCAGCCGACCCGCGAGGAGTTCGGTGGGGGCTTCGACTTCAACCACGAAGAGGTATTCTACGGGGGGTCGGCGGGCAAGGTGTTCCTCGAACCGCAAGCCCCGCGGGAGAACCGCTGGGCGATGAACTGGGACGAGGACCAGGGAGCGGGGGAGTGGCCGAACTCGTACTACTTCTACCTGCCGCGGATGTGCAACCACTGCAGCAACCCGGTCTGCCTCCAGGCGTGTGCGACGGGGGCGCTCGCCAAGCGCGAGGACGGGCTCGTGCTCCGCGACGAGGACATCTGCATGGGCGACCGCTTCTGCATGGAGGCGTGTCCTTATAAGAAGATCTATTTCAACTATGAGCGGCACGTCGCGCAGCAGTGCATCGGCTGCTTCCCGCGGATCGAGGCCGGGGTGGCGCCGGCGTGCGTGCGCCAGTGTCCTGGCCGTGCAGTCTTCGTGGGCTGGATGGACGACGAGAGCAGCTCGGTCCACCGGCTGGTGCATGAGTGGAAGATCGCTTTGCCGCTCCACGGAGAGGCGGGCACGCAGCCCAATGTCTTCTACGTCCCGCCGCTGAGTCCCTACCGGCTCAAAGAGGACATGAGCATCGACTACGAACAGCCGCGGATCCCGCCGGAGTACCTGGAGTCGCTGTTTGGGCCAGAGGTGCACAGCGCGCTGGCGACGGTGAAGGGTGAGATGGACAAGGTCCGCGAAGGCGGCTCGTCGGAGATGATGAAGACGCTGATCGCCTACAAATGGCAGGAGCTCCTCGGACCGTTCTCGCGCGATCCGGTGGAGCTCACGCCGAGCGCTGCCAGCTAAGGAGGAGAATGCCATGTTTGTCTATTCGCTCACGGGCCTGGAGGTCGAGGGAGAGGGCGCGGCCGATGTTGAAGTCGCCGACAGCCCGATTACGGCGCGCCTGGGCGTCTACCAGCAACTCGCGCGCCTCTTCGTCGCTCCCGACGCGGACTCGTATGCGGCGGCCGTGGCCGGCAAGTGGCCAAAGCTGCTGGCGCAGGACGCCAAGCTCCTCCCGTATGCCTTCGACTACGGCGAGGCTGCCATCCCCGGAAGCGACTCACAAGCGGACTTCGAAGCCGAATACCTCCGCCTCTTCGAGGTCGGGGCTGGCGTCGGTGGCCCGCCTGCGCCGCTCTGCGGCGGCGTCTATGGCGGTGGCGACCGGATGAAGAAGCTGGAGGAGGTCGTGCGCGCCTATGAGTACTTCGGGCTGCACGCCTCAGCCGAGGACCCACGGCCGCCGGACCACCTGGCGACCGAGTTTGAGTTCATGAAGTTCCTGACCTACAGGGAGGCGGCTTCGGCGTCGCCGCGCCTTCAGGCATCCTTCCGCCGGGCACAGCAGGACTTCCTCGCCCGCCAGCTCTCCCCGTGGCTCCCGGAACTCGTCCAGCGAACAGCCAGCCAATCGCCCATGCCGTTCTGGAACTGGGCCGTCGTAACAGCATCTGCTTTCGTCGCGGCCGATACCGCGTACGTGCAGCAGCCCTGAGGATCTCACCAACTAGGATCATGATGACCACTACTGGAATCGCTTCGCTCGATCGCTATCGAAAGCGTTGGAGCTGGGAAAAGGCGACTTTCGGGACGCACTGTCTGAACTGTCTCGCTACCTGCCCGTACCGGGTGTTCTCGGCAGACGGAAAGGTCCTTTTTGAGGAGCCGGCGGCTGTCTTCGATCAGGTCGAGGCCGGGGTTCCGGACATGAACCCGATGAGTTGCCAGAAGGGGAGCGCGTGGAGCGTGCAGCTCACCGCTCCCGACCGGCTGCTGCACCCGTTGCGCCGCGTAGGCGAACGCGGTTCTGGCGAATGGGAGGAGATCTCCTGGGACGAGGCGCTCGGAGAGGCGGCTGACGCGATCGTCGAGGCAATCGATCTCGAGGGCCCCGAATCCGTGGTCTTTGAGGAAACCGTCGAAGGCGGCCTGCTCACACAGGCGCCCTACCTCCGCTTCGCCGGGCTCATCGGCGCGGTGACCCTCGACGCCAATGGCCTCATCAACGACTTCCCGGCTGGCCACCACATCACGTTCGGGAAGTTCTCGTGCGCGAGCAGCGTGGACGACACGTTCCACACCGAGCTCATCCTCATCTGGCACTCGAACCCGTCGTACACGTCGATTCCGTACGCGCACTACATCACGGAAGCGCGATACAACGGCAGCCGAGTCGTGTGCATCGCGCCTGACTACAGCCCGTCGAGCCTCATGGGCGACACGTATGTGCCGATCAAGGCGTCGACGGACGCGGCGTTCGCGCTTTCAATGTGCCAGGTCATCCTCGAGGAGGGCCTGGAGAAGACCGACTTCCTGCGGTCGCAGACCGACTTCCCACTGCTGGTCATCGCGAGCACGCGCCGCTTCCTGCGAGCCAACGACGTAGTTTCGGGGGGCAAGGAAGACCAGTTCTACTGGTGGGACGAGGTTGCGAACGCACTCACCGAGGCGCCGCGGGGCACGCTCGATCCCGAAGCCGTCCGGCCGGCGCTGTCGGGGAAGTTCTCGGTCACGCTGGTGGACGGCACGACCGTTGAGGTCGTTCCAGTCGCCGAACTGATGCGCGAGCGGCTCCAGGAGTACGTTCCCGAACGCGCCAGCGAGATTTGCGGCGTGAACCCGTCCGTGATTCGCGAACTCGCCCGCGAAGCTTCCCGGAAGCGCACGAAGATCATCGAAGGTTTCAACACGCCGAAGTACTACCACGGCGACCTGATGGAGCGGGCGATGTGCCTGTTCCTGGCGGTGACCGGTAACTGGGGCGTGCCAGGAACGGGGATCCAGGGCCTCGCCCTCGCCGGACTCGACGGCTACATGCTTTTCGGCATGAAGCAGAAGCCTGGCGTCGCCGAGACCATCCGTGTGATGGAAGGCATCGAGGGCGCGATCGCGAGTATCGGCAGTCAGGATCCCGAAGCATCCGACGAGATGGTTGGTTACGAGTTGCTCCAGCGCGGCCTTCTTTCCGGGACCGCGAGTCCTCCTGCCTTCTTCCACTTCTACCACTGCGGCTACAAGGAAACCTGGAACCGGGCGGAGTGGAGCGACCCAACGATGAAGCGGTCGTTCGAGGACTACGTCAACGACGCCGTTCGTCGTGGCTGGTGGGGCGGTCTCGTGAAGCCCGGCCCGTCAACCGATCCGCAGGTTCTCTTCATCGTCGCGACGAACCCGATCCGCCGGCAGCGCGGTGGGAGCGACACGCTCCTTAAGAACCTCTGGCCGAAGCTCGAGAAGGTCATCGTCGTCGATACGCGTATGAGCGCGACGGCGCTCCAGGCCGATATCGTGCTCCCGGCCGCTATGCAGTACGAGCGTATCAACCTGCAGTACGCGATTACGCACAGCTTCCGCGTCGGCTTCAGCGACCAGGCGGTCCAGCCGCAGGGCGAGGCGCGCAGCGAGTGGCAGATCTTCCGCGCCCTCTCGGAGAAGGTCCAGGAGCGCGCCGCTGCCCAGGGTGTGAACGAGTACCTCGACGGCCGGCGGCAGCCGCGCCGGCTTGACAACCTGGCATCCGCGTTCACGCTCAACGGCGCCTACGAAAGCGAAGAAGCCGTCGTCGACCAGTGGCTTCGCGACAGCATCGAGGCCGGGACGCTTCCGGAGGACGGAACGCTTCAGTCGTTGCGAGAGAAGGGCACGACCCGGTTCTCGGGCCTCGGGATGTTCGCTCCCGGCCTCTCACTGGCGGCGAACGTCGAGCCCGACAAGACCGTGACTGCATTCCAATGGCACGTCGAGGATTTCGTCCCATTCCCGACTCTCACGCACCGGGCCCAGTTTCTCATTGACCACCCCTGGTTCCAGGAGGCGGACGAGGATCTGCCACGCCACAAGGACACGCCCAAGATGGGCGGCGATTATCCCTTGCTCCTCACGAGCGGCCACTCGCGCTGGACGGTCCACGCCGCCTCGATGGGCAACCCGACGCTTTCCGGCACACATCGCGGCGAGCCGCTGGCGATCGTCTCGGCTGAAGATGCGCGCTCGCGGGGGATCTCCGACGGCGATCTGATCAAGGTCCGGAACGATCGTGGCAGCTACGAAATCCGGGCGAAGGTGGCGCCCCGTGTCCGGCCCGGGCAGGTGATCGTCTACAACGGCTGGGAGCCTCACATGTTCTCCGATTGGAAGGGGCCAAACGAAGTCGAACCGGGCATGGTCAAGTGGCTCCACCTGGTCAGCCGCTACGGCCATCTCAGGTATCTGCCGTTCGGCTGGCAGCCCGTTCCCGCTGACCGTGCCGTTTTCGTGGAGGTGGCAAAGGTATGACCGCACCAGG
>DATCGT010000120.1:0-3530 GCA_036508775.1 Tepidiformaceae bacterium
GCGGAAACGGCGACGGGCGTTCTCCTGCAGAAGAACGGCACCACGATCAAGGCGACCGGCACGACGGGTGTCCGGGTCACCGACTTCGCGGACGCCGACCGGGCCGCGGCGTCGACCATCGAGAAGCACCTATCAAAGAGCGTCCCGGCAGGCCGCAGCAAATTCACGGCTCTCCACTACGCCTACCTGGCCGGCGGCGTCCTCATCCAAGCCGTCGCCAATGCCGAGACGCCAGCTCCAATCCGCCTGGTTCGCAGCTACGATGCCGCAGGTCAGCTCGCGTGCCCTCATACGTTGATCGTTACCGGGGCCAACAGCCACATCACGGTCATCGAGGACCTGCGTTCGAACAACGAGGACCTTCTCGTCCTCCCGGCCGTCGAGGTCGTACCCGGCGCCGGTTCAACGGTCCGATACGCGGTCCTGCACCGCTGGGGCGCGCATACGCGCGTCTTCTCCGAGCAGCAGGTCGTGACGGCGCAGGATTCGGCGTTCGTTGGATTCAACCTGGTGACCGGCGGGCAGGTGGTGAAGTCGCATCTGCATTCATCGCTCGAAGGCCGAGGGTCGTCCAGCGAACTCTTCGGGCTCTATGTCGGCAGGGACCACCAACACACGGATTTCTACACGGTCCAGGACCACGTGGGTCCCGACACCCGCAGCGACCTGCTCTTCAAGTCGGCGCTTCGCGACAGCTCCCGCTCGGTGTACTACGGGCTCACCCGGGTCGGCCTCGGCGCGAAGAACGCGGACGCCAACCAGGAGAGCAGGAATCTGCTGCTGGGCCACCAGGCCAAGGCGGATAGCGATCCCGTGCTCGAGATCCTCACCAACGACGTCATCCGCGTCAGCCACGGCGCAACCGCCGGCCCGGTCGACCAAGAGCAGTTGTACTACCTGCAGACTCGCGGCCTGACGCACGACGACGCAGAGGCGTTGCTCGTGCGTGCCTTCGTTGGCCAGGTCCTCGACCGCCTGCCGGACGAGGCGCTCCGCACGGAAGTCGAATCGATGATCGAGGAGCGTCTCGGCGAATGAGCTGGGTGCGTGTTGCACAGGCCAGTGAAATCGGCCCCGGAGCGGCGCTTGTCGTCGAAGCCGGGGGCCGCCGGATTGCTGTCTGCAACACGGGAGACGGCCTATACGCGATCGACGACGTGTGTACGCACGATGGTGGCTCGCTCGACCAGGGGGAACTCGACGGCAAGGAAATCGAATGCCCTCGCCATGGAGCCCGCTTTGATGTCACAACGGGGAAGGTTCTCTGTCTCCCGGCAGTTCGCCCACTGAAGACCTATCCCGCCCGGAGTACCGACGGGGCTATCGAGATCGATGTCCCGGCCGTCGAGGGGGTTCGCTGATGCTGGATGTGAAACGTATCCGCCGCGATTTCCCGATCCTCGATCAGCAGGTCAACGGGCATCAACTCGTCTACCTCGACAACGCCGCAACGACCCAGAAGCCGCGCGCCGTCATCGATGCCCTCGTGAATTACTACGAGACCACCAACGCGAACATCCACCGCGGGATCCACACCCTTGCGGTCCGGGCGACGGACCAGTACGAGGGCGTACGGGTCAAGGTTGCGGCACACATCGGCGCCGCGAACCCGCAGGACATCGTCTTCACACGCAATACGACGGAGTCGATCAACCTCGTGGCGCGATCGTGGGGGGATGCGAATCTACGTGAGGGCGACGAGATCGTCCTCACCGTGATGGAACACCACTCCAACATCGTCCCGTGGCAGCTGCTCGCCGCGCGAACCGGCGCACGCCTGCGCTACATCGATATCGACTCCGAAGGCGTACTCGAACTCGATGCCCTTCGAGCAGCGGTTGGCCCCCGGACGAAGCTGGTCACCGTGGTTCACATGTCGAACGTGCTGGGGACGATTAACCCGATCACCGAGATCGGGTTAATCGCTCACGGCGCGGGCGCTCTCCTGCTTGTCGATGGCGCCCAGAGCGCACCGCACCTGCCGATTGATGTGGCTGCGCTCGGATGCGACTTCTTCGCCTTCTCGGCGCACAAAATGCTGGGGCCAACGGGTGTCGGCGTCCTCTGGGCGAAGCCGGGTCTGCTTGAGGAGATGCCGCCATTCCTCGGCGGGGGCGAGATGATCTCCGTGGTCCGCGAGGAAGCCTCCACCTGGGCGGACGTCCCGCATAAGTTCGAAGCCGGGACTCCGAACATCGCCGACGTCATCGCCTTTGGCGCCGCCATCGACTACCTCAACGGGATCGGGATGGCCCAGGTACGCGAACACGAAATTCGGATCACGGCCTACGCGATCGACCGTCTGAAGTCGGTCGGTGCCTGCGTTCACGGCCCGCAGGATGCGGCCGTCCGGGGCGGCGCGGTGAGCTTCGCCATTGATGGCCTGCACCCCCACGACGTGAGCACGATCGTCGATTCCTACGGCGTGGCCATCCGGGCCGGGCACCACTGTGCGCAGCTCCTGATGCGGCGACTGAAAGTCCCGGCGACCAGCCGCGCGAGCTTCTATATTTACAACGACACCAGTGAGGTCGACGCGCTCATCGAAGCACTGGAACACGCCAGGAAGGTGTTTTCGCTTGACAGCGCCCGAACCACGATTTGACGACTTCTACCGCGAGATCATCCTGGACCACTACAGGCGGCCCAGGAATCGCGGTACCCTCGAGCACCCCACTCAACACGTCGAGGGCCTGAACCCGGTCTGCGGCGACGAGATCCGCCTCGACCTGGACATCGAACAGGGCGTGGTCCGCGACATCGCCTTCGACGGCCAGGGGTGTTCGATCAGCCAGTCCAGCGCTTCCATGCTGACCGAGCGTCTGAAGGGCCATTCCCTTGCCGAGGTCAACGCGGTCATTCGAAAGTTCCGCGCGATGCTGATGGAAGGCACCCCTCCTGACCCTGAACTGGGCGACCTCGAATCGCTTGAGGGCGTAGCGAAGCTGCCAGTGAGGGTGAAATGCGCCCTACTCTGCTGGAACGTACTGCAGCAGGGCATCGACCAGTCCATCTCTGCCGCCGGGGAGGAAACTAATGGCTGACACAACGACCGCACCAACAAACGAGATGCTGCGCGAGAAGCTTCGCGAAGTGCTGGACCCCGAGATTGGCATCAGCGTTGTCGATCTCGGGCTCGTCTACGACATCACTTACGACAACGGTGACGTCATGGTCACGATGACGCTAACGAGCCCGGGCTGCCCGCTCGGCCCGATCATCCGGGGCGAGGCCTATGCCAAGCTCCGCGAGGTGCCCGGGGTCAAGGACGTCGATGTCCAGATCGTCTGGAGCCCACCATGGGACCCAAAGACGATGGCCAGCGAAGACGTCAGGATGATGCTCGGCATCTGGTAGCCGGGACCCACCCAAACCCGCGAATACCAGAAGAGGGACCCGGATTACCGGGTCCCTCTTCTTTGACTTTCCCAGCCGGGCTGGCCAGGCCAGCCCGGCTCTTCCGGTGTGGTCCGGAAATCTATTGACCTATTGCCCTGAACCCCGGCCATGGTTCCCGTTGCCCCTCGGGG
>DATCGT010000121.1:0-6942 GCA_036508775.1 Tepidiformaceae bacterium
GCCCAGCACATGTACTACATCCCGGACCAGGTCGGAGCAGGCTCCGCATGGGGCGCCTTTCAGCCGTGGCTGATGAACTCCCTTGCCTTCCGGACAACCGGCTACGGCGGCGGCACCGAAGTCTCCCCGTGGCTCTGGAAGAACAAATAAGGGGCGGAGAGAGTTTGACCCGGGGCGCCCTCGCAGGGGCGCCCCAAAGTCCACACTTGTCCGCTGGCCAGTAGCGGCGGGCAAGCTCCCCATCTCAGCAGGACCCGGCACGCGAGCCGGGTCCTGCGCTATCTTGCGTTCACCTGCCATGCCTACACACAGGTACCTTTTGGTCCTTCTTTCAGGGACCTCTCGCCTCTAGCTCACGGGTGGGGCTCACGATAGATCTGGGCGATGACGCGTGATAGCACGAGCCTATCTTCGACATCGCCCAGATCTATCGCGCCATTTTGAGGGGAGAACACTCGAATTCGTATGGCTGACAACTACTGGGGAAACTACTGGTCCAAGCGCACCAGCCGCAGGCGGCTGCTCGGCGGTGCGGGTATGGCAGGCGCGGGCGTCGCGGCGCTCGGTCTGGTGGGATGTGGCGGGGGTAGCAGCAGCAACAACAGCGGTGCAAGCAGTCTCGCCACGCCGACGGGCGGCGGCGCCGCTACCGCAACCGACCCATTCGCCAATGCAAAAAAGGGCGGCACATACAACAGCTACACCGTGAACGACCCGCCGACGATTGACCCGTACGGCAATAGCAGCTACCTGACAAAGACCTACGCCGCCTACGCCTACAGCCGCCTGATGATGTATGGGACCGGCGGCGGCGTAGCGGGCTCGGACGTGCGGCCCACCGGCGATGCCGCGGAGACCGTTCAAGCCACCCCGGACGGCATGAAATTCACTTATACATTGCGGAAGAACCTGACCTTCCACAACGTCGCACCGGTCAATGGCCGTGCCGTCACCACCGACGACGTCAAGTTCTCGTACGGACGTGCGACAGACGCCAAGCTCACCACCTCCAAGAACCTCACCAACGCCATTGACAAGGTCGAATATCCCGACGCGTCGACGATCGTCTTTACGATGAAGTCGCCCAACGCCGGCTTCAACGACCTGCTGGCCGACACGGTGAACGGCCTCTGGATCATGCCAACCGAGTCGGACGGTAAGTTCGACCCGGCGAAGACGATGATTGGCAGCGGCCCATGGATGCTGCAGAACTACACACCATCAGTCGGGTTCAAGTGGAACAAGAACCCAAACTGGTGGAAGACCGGATTCCCGTTGATGGACGCCGTCAACACGGCCATCATCCCGGACTACCCCACGCAGTTGGCTCAGTTCCTCGCCGGCAACTCCGACGCCATGGCTCCGACGGCCGATGACCTCGTCTCGATCAAGAGCCAGGTCAAAGACGTCGCGCTTAACAGCTCGATCTCGATGCAGGCGAACTGGATCTACTTCGACGGCACCGACCCCACCGCACCGTGGGCGAAGGACGACCGCGTCCGCCAGGCCGTCTCGATAGCGCAGGACCGCGACTCGATCACTGACCTCATTTACAACATCAAGAAGCTGAAGGCTGGCGGCATCGACGTCCAGGGCCCCTGGAATAACCTGATCCCGGCCGGCATGACCCGGTTCTGGCTGGACCCGCAGAGCAAGGACCAGGGCGACAGCGCCCAATTCTTCAAGTACGACCCGGCAACGCCATCAAGCTCCTCGCCGCCGCCGGCTTCCCCAGCGGGTTCAGCACCACCTACCAGTACTCCGCCAACGCCTATGGCAAGACCTTCAACGACGCCGCCGAAGCCACGATTGCCTACATCAACGCGATTGGCATCAAGACGACGACGGACGTCCAGGACTACGCCTCGAAGTACGTCACCCAGACGTTCATCGGGAACTTCAAGGGCATCGCCTTTGGCCTTGAGACCGGGTTCACGGACCCGGGTGGATACCCGCAGCGGTTGTTCCTCGACAACCCGAACAACCACAGCAAGATCACCAAGGACCAGCAGCTTATCGATCTCACGAACAAGCAGCAGGGCCAGATGGTAGAAGCCGACCGCAAAGCAACGCTCTGGCAGATCCAGCAGCTCAATGCCCAGCACATGTACTACATACCGGACCAGTGGGGCGCAGGCTCCGTCTGGGGCGCTTACCAGCCGTGGCTGATGAACGCACTCACGTTCCGGACCACTGGCTACGGCGGCGCCACCGAGGTTCTTCCGTTCTACTGGAAGAACAAGTAACGGCGTAAAAACTGTGACCCGGGGCGCCCTGGTGGGGGCGCCCCAAAGTCCACACTTGTCCGCTGGCCAGTAGCGGCGGGCAAGCTCCCCGTCTCAGCAGGACCCTGCACGCGAGCCGGGTCCTGCGCTTGTCCCGACTACCTGTAAAGGTCAGCCGGGCACGCGTATCAGAAGTATATGATGCGCGTGTTTGAGGAGGGTGAACAGTTGGACAGTCCAGACCCCGCACATCGCGTTTTCGTCAGCTACGTCGACAAGTCACGCGAGTATTACCTGGCGCAGAACTTCAACAACCCTTACCGCTGGGCCCACAACGACACAGCCCCCTGGACCGCACTCTCAAAGCCCCTGGCCCGGTCGCGTGTCGGTCTTGTTACGACGTCGAGCCTGGTCACCTGGGAGGGAACTGAGCCCAACCCCGGCGACGTGCCGAACGTCGTCTTCGCAGCCCCGGTCCAGCCTCCCCCGGACCGCCTCTACACGATGCACCGGTTCTGGGACAAAGACGCCACACACACCAACGACGTCTGTCCTATTCGGCGCCTGTCGGAGGCCCGCGATGCCGGCCGGATCAGCAGTCTCTCGCCCCGCTTCTACGGCGTTCCCACCGAATACAGCCAGCGAAAGACCAACGAAGTCGACGCGCCCGCTGTCCTGCGCTTCTGCCAGGAGGACGCGGTCGATATCGCCATCCTGGTGCCGCTGTGTCCCGTCTGTCACCAGACTGCCAGCCTGACCGCCCGGCACCTTGAAGCGAACGGTATTCCGACGGTGATCGTCGGCTCCGCACGCGACATCGTCGAACAGGTGGCCGTGCCGCGATTCGTTTTCACCGACTTCCCGCTGGGGAATCCGTGCGGGGCGCCATATGACGCCGCTATGCAGACATCCATCGTCGGCATGTCCCTCGACCTGCTCGAGAAGGCTTGGCAGCCGCAAACGACTGTCCAGACGCCGTTCCACTGGCCGACAGACGACTGGCGGGCCAACTTTATGCGGATCGGTGAAGACAATATTGAAGACCTCCGCCGGCAGGGCGAAGAACGTCAGCGCCGCCAGGCAGCGCGCAGGGCAAGCGTAGCTGGAGGGTAGTCGAGAAGCTGCTCGGCGCGCGCAGCCCGGGAATCTCCTACACTGCCAGCCATATGCCAGACGCGCTCGCCACAACCCTTGCAGACATCGTGGGAACAACCCACGTGCTTCTTGATGCCGACCTGAAGGCAGCCTACGAGACAGACTGGACACGCCGCTACCACGGTACGGCGTGCCTCGTGGTTCGTCCCGGGACGACTGCGGAGGTCTCGGCAGTCCTCGCCGAGTGCGGCCGTTCGGGCGCGGCAGTCGTCCCGCAGGGGGGGAACACCGGCCTCGTCGGGGGGGGGGTTCCGCGCGGCGGGGAAGTCGTCATCAGCACCGCTCGTCTCGATTCAATCGACCCGGTAGAGACCGTCACGGCAGAGGTGACCGCGGGCGCAGGTGTCACCCTCGCCCGCCTCCAGCAGCATGTCCGCGACGCGGGCTTCGGATTCGGGGTTGACCTGGCGTCCCGCGACAGCGCCACGATCGGCGGGATGATCGCCACGAACGCGGGGGGCATCCGCGTCCTCCGTTACGGCCCGATGCGTCACCAACTGATCGGGCTGGAAGCCGTGCTCGCGGACGGGACGGTGGTCCGGAGGCTCCCTGGACTTTCCAAGGACAACACCGGCTACGACCTCCCGGGGCTCTTCGCGGGCAGCGAAGGGACGTTGGCGATCGTCACCCAGGCCCGGCTGAAGCTTGTCCCCCTGCTACCGGAACGAGCCACTGCGCTTCTGGCATTCGAATCAATCGACCGCGCACTTGAGATGCTCAATCGGATCCGCGTGCTCCCGGGGCTCGAAGCGGTGGAGGTCTTCTTCCGCGAAGGTGTCGAACTCGTCTGCCGTCATACGGGGATGCCTCTCCCCTTCAATCAGGACTATTCCACCTATGTCCTCATTGAGTGCACCGCTCAGCTGGACCCGACCCCCTCCCTGATTGAGGGACTTGAAGGAGGCACCTTCCTCGACAGCGCGATCACACGGGACCGCCGACAACGAGATGCCCTCTGGGCGTACCGGGAACGCCACACCGAATCGATCAACGCCGAAGGCGTGCCGCAAAAGCTTGACATCGCCGTGCCGCTCACGCGGCTGTCCGACTTCGCGAGCAGCGTCCAGGCGCGCCTTCATGCAGCGGCTCCTGAAGCGCGTGCGATCCTCTTCGGGCATATCGCCGACGGGAACATCCACGTGAATCTACTGGGGCTCGACCTCGATGATGACCGCGGCGCCGACGCCGTACTCCGCCTTGTCGCGGAACTCGGCGGCAGCATCAGTGCCGAGCACGGCATCGGCATCGCCAAGACCCGCTGGCTCTCGCTAACGCGTACGCCCGAGGATATCGCCACGATGCGCGCGATCAAACACGCGTTGGACCCGGGGAACCTGCTCAACCCGGGCGTGATCTTCGCCTGAAGGGCGGCTCCGATCCCTGCCAGGCAGGATCAGTCAGTAGCAACCGGCACGATCAGCATCACCCGCTTGAGGCTGTGCATGATCCGATCGGTAGTACTCCCCAACGCCAATCGACCGGCGATGCCCTTGCCGTGGGAAGTCAGAACGATCACTCCGGCATTGAGCTTCTCTGCACCCTCTTGCAGGGCGAGCGCCGGGGAATCAAGCGCCGTGTACTTCTCTTCGCCAGCCTTCGCGACCTCGTTCAGGTACGCCTCGGCGGTCTCTTTCAGGGCGGGAAGGAGGTCGGCCGGGTAGGTCCCGAATTCCATGCCTATCGCGGGCGGCATCGAATATGAGCGCAGGAGCACGATTTTGAGGTTCAGGCGCCCCGCGAGGTCGCGCGCCGCTGCAAGTCCCTGCTCCGCCACCGGCGAACCATCAAGCCCCACCAGGACGGGACCCGCGGTCATATCTCCCACTTCGGCAGTGGCAGGCACCAGGAAGACGGGCACGTCCGATCCGCGGACGACCTTGTCGGCGACACTCCCGATGACGGCCGCTCGGAACCCACCGCGCCCATGCGACGAGATGACGATGAACTTCGCGTCCTTCGCAAAATCGAGGATCGCGCGAGCAGGTTGGCCCTCCACGATCGCTCCGGAGTAGGTCCCTTCAGGGATGCCCGCGTTCTTCGTCAGCCGGGCAACGTAGTCGCGCAGGACATCGTTCGCGCGAGCCGCATCGGTGCCATCCTCACCCGCGAGCACATGGACAAACTGCACGGGCAACCCGTACGTCTTCGCGATGGCCGCTGCCACCGGAACGGCAGCCTCCGCCGTCTTTGATCCGTCGAGCGGGACCACCACTCCGGCAGGCATCGTTACCATCACTTCGCTCCTTGCTTCGTATTGCGACGCAATTGTCTATGTTCGGCTAACTATGAGGTACCGCCATTGGTCGCGCATCGGCCGACCGACCGGACAGCAGCAACAATACTCTCGACCAATATCCAAAAACTGCCGAAAACTGCCGAGACTGAGTATGCTCTACAAAGCGACTGCGAGGGCCTCCGAACATCGCAGCCCTGGGCCGTCAAAGCCCCGGGATCTTCCAACAAACAGAAAACAGGGGATGGATGTGGACGAGCCTGGAGTCACTGAACCGCGCCTTGGGCGGCGCACCTTCCTGAGGCGCCTGGGCCTCGCCGGAGCGGCATTGCCCATGGTGGGAGGGCTCATCGCAGCCGCCTGCAGCCCGGGCAAGTCATCCGCCCCTCCCGGGCCTGTCGAATACCGGACCCCACCGCCGGCTGCCCCCACGACAGCAGCGTCGTCCAGCCCCGCCGCTACCTCGACCGCACTGAGCGTTGCCGACCAGATCGACGCTGACCACAAGAAGGGCATCACCGACTTCCTCGCGAACCAGCAAAGCCCCCTGACAAAGGGAAAGGGCGGGCAGTTACTCACACCTACGATTGACAACGGGGTGAAGGTCTTCAACCTCACGGTTGACGAAGTCGACTGGGAAGTGATCCCCGGCAAGACAGAGAAGGCGCGAGCCTACAACAAGGCCCTCCCCGGGCCCATTATCCGGGCGACCGAGGGGGATACGGTCCGTATCAACGTCAAGAACAATCTTACCGAAAGCACCACCGTCCACTGGCATGGCATGTTGGTGCCCAACAATATGGACGGCGTCGGATATCTGACTCAGGACCCAATCAAGCCCGGGGGGAGTTTCACTTACGAGTTCCCGCTGCGGAACTCTGGAACATATATGTATCACTCGCATCACAACTCGATGGACCAGGTGAACCGCGGTCTACTCGGCGCCTTTATCATCGAGCCGAAGGACAAGGCCGCTTATCCGACGTACGATCGCGAATACATCCTGGTCCTGAATGACTCGCTGCTCGGGTTCAGCATCAATGGCAAGGGCTTCCCCGCCACCGACGCGCTTGTGGCGAAAAAGGGCGAACGTGTCCTCATTCGCTTCCTCAACGAAGGCCTGATGAACCATCCTATGCACCTTCACGGGACAGCGATGCAGGTATTCGCCAAGGACGGCTGGATGCTACCGCAGCCCTATATGAGTGACACCATCGATATCGCTCCCGGCAATCGCTATGACGCAATGGTCGTCGCGAGCGAGGTTGGCGTGTGGGCATTCCACTGCCACATCCTCTCGCACGCGGAGAGCCCGCAGGGGTTCAATGG
>DATCGT010000122.1:0-2931 GCA_036508775.1 Tepidiformaceae bacterium
AACCGGGGGCTGCTCGGCATCACGAACTTTGAAGAACTCCGCTCGGCGAAGGCCAAGGCTATTGGCCTTTCGAGCGACCAACTTGGGGTCCTGCTGAACGACAACAGCGTCGCGGCCAGCGGCCCGGCCGCGACGGCTGGCCTCCAGGCGAACGACGTGATCACCAAGCTCGGGAACACGAACGTGAAGAACGAGTCCGACCTCGCGGTTGCGCTCATCCTGAACCATGCGGGTGACAAGGTGAACGTCAACATCATGCGCGGCGGCAAGCAGATGACGGTTCAGGTGACACTGGGGACACCGGCGGCCTAACGACTGCGTCTGGTTGGACCAAGGAGGCGGCCCCCGCTGGGGGCCGCCTCTTTGTCAGTGGAAGCGGATGGGGTCGCGAAGGTAGGCCACCTGCCCCCGACAGATCGTGGCGGCAACCTCCAGGGAAGCGTCCACGAGCACAATGTCGGCGTCCATCCCGTGAGCCAGCGCGCCTTTCCGGTGCGAGACCCCGGCAACGCGCGCAGGGTTGGTCGAACAGAGCCTGAAGGCCGTCGGCAGGTCGATTTCGAGGAAGGCAACCGCGTTACGGAAATGGCGATCCATCGTGGCGACGCTCCCTACCAGAGTGCCGTCCTTCCGTATCGCGGCCGCACCCCGGACCTTGATCGGGTCGGTATTGAAGCTCCCGGTCCTCATCTCCGTGCCCGCAATCGAGAGGTTGTCGGTCACGACCACCGTGCGGTTTGGGCCCAAGATCCGGTAAGCGAGCCGGATCGTGTCGGCGGAGAGGTGGGCACCATCGCAAATCAGCTCGCAGGTCACGTTTCCGTCGAGGAGCGACGCGACGGCAGCTCCGCCCTCGCGATGATGGATCGGTCGCATGGCGTTAAACAGGTGCGTGACGTGGCTGATGCCGCACTCGAAGCTACGGCGGGCCTGCTCGGCAGTCGCGTCGGTGTGCCCCATGGCGGAGACAGCCCCCGAAAGGGCGATGACCGTCGCCAGGCCGAGGCCGCCCGCAAGTTCCGGCGCCAGGGTCACCTGGCGAATGAGGCCTCCCGCAGCCTCCTGGTACCGATCGTATTCAGACGAGGCGGGAATCCGCAGGTGCTCGTCGTGGAAGGCGCCCTTACGGGCAGGGCTGATGAAGGGGCCCTCCAGATGGAAGCCGAGTGGCTCAGCGTGGTCCGGCGTCCCCACCGTCGGTGCGAGCATCTGCAACATCTCGATGGTACGAAGGTCATCGTCGCCAATCGTGCTGATGAGAAACGAAGTAACGCCGTTCCGGGGGGCCCACTCGGCGTAGGCGATCACCTGCCCGGGGTCGCCGATGAAGAACGACTGGCCACCACCACCGTGAACGTGGATATCCACAAACCCGGGCCCGGCAGTCAGTTCCGTCGCATCGAACTCGATCGCACCTTCGGAGTGAAGTTCGCGACCGATCGCCACGATGCGGTGGCCCTCGCAGAGAAGGTCGGCGCGCATCGGCCCCGCGGGCAGCGCAAGGACCCCATTACGGATAAGCAGCCGCCGATCCCTGCCCATTGCATCTTCCTTGACCGGCTCCGTGGGCGCCCCTACTGTGGCCGAAATGCGGAACGGCCCGTGTTGAGACCCACCGGAGACCGAAATCCTGGTGCGATGGCCGCCACAACGAGTATGGCGTTCGTAGCAGTCTACCTCATCCTCGAGGCGCTCCAAACAGTCGCGGGCGGTTTCTCCGAAGGATGCGAGGGGGAGACACTGCGTAGCGCGGGCGCACTGGTGCTCCTATGAACTCTCAGGCAAAGGTTGACTGGGCCACGACAAGGCGCTTGATCGGCCTGGATATGGACGTCTTCGGGGAGTGGCCGCTCGCGTTCGGCGCGTTCCGGGGGAGCCGGCCGCGCTGGCAACTCTTCTTCTATCTCATGGCGACGGCGCACATGTTCCCGGCCGTCATGATCTACCGGATGCAGTGCTTCCTGTTCGACTCGGGCTGGAAGCCGGTTGCAACGCTACTCAGCCGGGTCAACCACACGCTCTTCGCCGTGACGATTGGCGAGCAGGTCCGCACGACAGGGGGGCTGTACATCGCCCACGGGCACGTGGTGCTGGACGGGATCGTGAGGCTGGGGCACAACGTCCAGCTGGCGCCTTTCACGGCGCTGGGGCTCACGAATAGCGAAGCCCGGCCGTTCGACCTGACCGGGCCGACCGTCGGTGATCACGTCAACATCGGCACGGGCGCGAAGCTGCTCGGCCCCATCCATGTCGGCGATCACGTCAAGATCGGCGCGAACGCGGTCGTCGTTGACGACGTCCCTTCGAACCACACCGCGGTCGGCGCGCCCGCGCGCAGCTTCCCGACCGTTCACCGTGACGAACGGGAATCCGCTCGAGGAGCTACCTAGGTGCGGATTCTCTACACGATGTACCAGGGCAACCCATACTCGGGGGGGCAGGGCGTCTACCTGTACCACGTCACCCGAGAGATGGCCGCCCGCGGGCATGAGGTCCACATCATCGCGGGACGCCCCTGGCCGCGGACCGCGCCGGGCGTTCACATGCACCATATCGAGACGTACAGCTTCTGGTCGCATCTCGACGACCGCGACGAATACTTTGGCCGACCGCCGCTCTCGTACTTCAATCCCGTGAACTTCTGGGAGCTTTTCGCGACGAAGCACACGCTCTCGCAGCTCCTGCTGATGTTCAGCCTGCGCGCCTACCGGCTCATGAAGGAGCTGGGACCATTCGATGTCATCCACGACAACCAGACGCTCGCCTATGGCCAGCTCCTGATGCAGCAGCACTCGCCTCTCGTTGCTACCATCCACCACCCGCTGTCGGTAGACCGCGACAACACTCTCTTCCAGGCCGGGGGGATCGTGGAACGGCTGCGGCGATCGCTCTGGTTCCCGTGGGTTATGCAGGAACGGGTCGCACGCAGAG
>DATCGT010000123.1:0-12715 GCA_036508775.1 Tepidiformaceae bacterium
CGAGGCTGAGCACGGCGACTAAGGCAATGAAGATAAGACCGATTTTTCGAGACATCTGGTTCCCCACTCCCAGGTTTCCTGGACCACGGAACGTCCTCTCGCTCGTCCTATGGATGGCGTAGTTGCGAATCGCGGAAGGTAGTTGGACTACTCCGTGACTTCGACGGCGAGCCGGAATGCAGGCGTTTTGCGCTCAGGATGGTCGTCCGCATAAGTGAGCTGCGGCAGCGAGTACACCTTCGGCATCTCGTCGGCGCCCTTGTAGATCGTCGGGTAGAGATCCAGGAGGTGAGTCCCGGGTGCACCGGTGGCGGTGAAGTGGAACTGCATGTCTCCCTGGGTGCTGAACCCGCATGCATACCCGATGTATGAATTGTCCCAGGTGGCCGCGTAGGTGTTCTCGTACGTCGACCAGCCCGTGCCGTGAAGGTGGACGTCGATCTTCTCGCCGGCCTTCACCTTCTTCGTGTACGACACCATCTTCGGCATGACGACGAGGCAGGTTACCGCGACCAATTCGTCTCCGGCCTTCAGCTCCATACGATGGCTGCCACCAAGGTCGTCCGGTGCGACGAAGTCGAAGGTGAATTCGCCGTTGGCGGTGGTTCGCGCCGTGCCGAGCCTGCCCTGGTATTCCGTGATGCCGCCCACGTTGACGCGGTCGCCCGCGGTCGTCCGCCAGTAGACATCGACGTCGGTGTGGGGGGGAAGATTTGCGGCCTTCATGGTGACGCTGTCACCAATGAAGCAGCGGTCGGGCGAGAGCGTCACGCGCGACTGGCCGACCGTTTCGACGGGCCATGGGTTGTCGGCGGCGGAGAAGTCGTCGCAGGACATCGGCGGTACACCTTCATCGGCGGTCGCCGTGTAGATGAACTCGATGGGGACCTCGAACTGGTCGCGGAAGGGCGAGCGGTAGAAGGCGAGGTACGGGGTCGATTGGTAGGAGTTGTTCCAGATGGCGATGTAGTGCTTGCCAGCCGGACCGGCGGCGCGGATGCGCGCGGTCGCGACGCCACGTGTGGTGACCCCCGTCATCAGCCCGAGGTAGTGGTTGTCCCACATCACATGCCAGGTGTTTATCGAGATGCGATAGTCGATGCCGGTGACGTGGATCTCGATGTCTGCACCGATTGGCCCATCTGTCGAACTTATGGACCAGGTCGGAGTGAGGAGCACGCCCGCCTGCGCCTCTTCAAGACCGTTCACGCGGGCACGGATGTCGTGCGGGCCGCCAAAGTTGACGGGGACGACGAAACTTGCGCGGATCTCGCCGGCCGCATCCGCGACGGCGACGGCGACTACGTCCGTCGTGGGGTTGTAGCGCTGGCCGATGAATTCGGTGTGGTCCCGGATCTCGTAGTGGCCGGCGGCCGAGTACCAGACGAGCTCGACGGTGGCACCGGGCACGTAGCCGTTACCGGTGAGTTCTACGCGGTCGCCAACGGCGACGCGGTACGGCGTGGCTTCAAGCCTGGCCGTATAGGTGTGCCATTCTGTCTCTTGCTGGGGGGTGGTTCCTGTGTCCCCCAGGTATGGGCACACGCCGCCCGGCGTGTCCTCGGCTTCGGTTCCCTGTCCTGTCGTTGCCGAAAGTGGACTCGCAGTCATGTTCCCTACTCCTCTTGAATAGAACAGCGGAGGACGCGCCCCGCCCTCCGCTGCGCAGTCATGTGCGGGTTAGTGGGCTGCTGCCGTCGCTGCTGCCGCTGGCGTCGGCGGGATAATGGGCCGCACCTGGTCGGTTACGGCCATCATGGCCGTCGCCGCAAAGTGCAGTTGCGTGAACGTGCCGGTGCGGCCGTCCTTCGCGGTGGCGGTGATGGTGTAGTCGAGGCTCCCGGATGGGTAGTTGCTCGGGACCGTCCAAGACGCTGTCCAGAAGGACTCATTGGGTTCGGTCTTCGGATGGGCGCCATATGTGGCCGGGGCGGTCTTCGTGCCATCTTTGAGAGTGACGATGATGCTGGCAATGTCGGCGTCGGTGAGCTGATTGCCGCTGACCGGATCATAGACACGCATGCGCCAGACGATCTGTTCGTTGTGGGCGAACAAGTTTGTCTGGACACAACCATCGGCTGACCCGGTGGGAAGGTTCGCACTGCCGCGGGCCGTGTCGGAATCGACGAATAGCTGGATCGCATCCTTCGTCGCCTGAGTTTGGACCTGCGCCGACGTCCCTGGTGCGGTCGTTGCGGTGTCGCTACTGTTGCTGTCGCTGCCGCCGCAGGCGGCCGTGAGGACCGGCACCGAAGCCAGTGCCATTGAGCCCGCGGCAACCCTGAGGACCTTGTTCCTCTCCATTTAGACCTCCATCTCCAAGTGAGAAGTGTGCTGGTGTCGTTTTGGCTGGGCCCCCTGCGGGGCCAGGGCGAAGGACGATTAGTTCATCGCGTCTCCGTGCTAAGGTTTTGCGCCGGCGAGAGATTCGCCGGCAGTGGTAGGTGACGTGGATTTGGGCCCGCCGGAGCGCATCGCGATGGCGACGCGGACAACGACTGTGATGAAAGTGCCCCAGATGATGGCAACCAGAGCGGCCACAACCCACGGCGCCCAGTCACGGACAGCCTGGAGACCGAACTTTGCATTTGTGTGGCCGCGTACGGGGCCGACGGCCTTGAATTGGAAGGTGGCCTGGGACCCGGCCAGGGTAGCAGTGCCGTTGAAGCTCACGGCCGCTTTGACGTCTCCGATCCAAGTGGGTGTGTAGGGGAACTCAGCGGTGCCGGTGCTGTCCGTTACGGCCCGCCCAGCGCTCATCATTGCGTCTGGGCCGAACACGCCCGGGATGATGTAGAAGTTGATTGTCTGGTTGCCAACCGGCTGGCCGGCCGCGTTAGTGAGCTTCGCGCTGAGAAGGACCGGCTTGCCCGGCTGCTGGTCGGCAGGCTGGACAACCTTGAGGGTGGTCGCCTGCGGTGGGTCAGCGGCGAGCGCGTTGCCCGGGCCCCCGACGAGCGGGAGAAGTGAACCTGCCAAGACCAGTGCGAAGACGAATGCAAATTGCCGAATCGACATGACTACTCCCCCTCCCCGGAAGCCGCTGCTTCAGCCGTGCCGTCTTCGTAGATGGAGATAACGGGGAACAGCCGGAAGAACACCATCAGGAACCACGGAATAGCGGCGGCGGCAGCGACAGTAATCGTGATCTCCACCCAGCTGGGGTGATAGATCGTCAGCTTGCCGGCCGGCAGGATCGACTCCGCCAGGCCGGGAACGACGATGAGGAATCGCTTAGCGTACATCCCGAGAACCATCGCGAATGCGGCAATGGTGATCCCGAGGATGTTCCGGGTGAACGGCAGGGCGATTGCGAGGATCGGCAGGATGATTCCGCCGATGACGAACGTCCAGAAGAGCCAGGCCAGGCGTCCTGTCAGGACCAGCTCGAGCTGCGTCCCGGACTCACCCATCTTGTACCCCTCGGTCACGTACTCGGCGACCATAAAGTAGAGATAGGCCGCGCCGAGAGCGATAAGGCCGTAGCCGAGCATCTTGAAGTGCTGTTCGGTAATGACGCTTTCAAGGTGGTAGGCCTTGCGGACAAGGGCCAGGACCACAACCAGGGCGGCGACGCCGCTAAAGATGGCGGCGAGGACGAAATAGGGCGCGAATATCGTGCTATCCCACCCGGGACGAACCGTGACCGCAAACAGCCATGCGAGCACCGAGGGCACCGCCGCGGCGACCGGGATGATGAGAATCGACATGACCGTGATGCTCTGTCCCAGGACTCGCCGTTGGTTCGGCCGCCCACCCCAGCCAACGGCGAGTCCCCGATAGAGAATGCGACGAATCCGGCCAACCTTTTGCCCCAGCTGGTCACGGCAGAAAGCCATGTCGGGAATCAGGGGCAGATAGAGGAAAAGCAGGACCGCGACGAGGTAATTGGTTACGACGATGACGTCCCAGACGACCGGTGACCCGATCTGACCGTAGCGGATCAGGTACCAGGCGCGGTCGGGGCGGCCAAGGTCGAGGACCGGGAAGAGGGCGCCGGAGAGTGCGGCGGCCAGCCCGATTGTTTCGAGCATCCGCGTCAGTCCGTGGCGCCAGGGCACGGACGTCAGCCGCATCACGGCGGAGGCGATAGCGGCGCCGTAACTGATGCCCATAAAGAAGATGAGATTGCTGATGTAGAAGCCCCAGGACACGCGCTGGTCGAGGCCAGTGACGCTAAGGCCTTTCATAACCTGGTAGCCGTAGGCAGCGACGCCGGCAGCGATGATGGCTGTGAGAACCGCGAAGAGGCCCCACCATTTCCATCCACCCTGGAGGATTGGCTTTACGGCGGCTTCGCGGATTTCGGCCTGGGTCGGAAATGGCGACTTGAGTGCAATAGTCATCGTTAAAAGTCCAAGTTCTGGCCGTGACCGGCGATGTACCACACGCGAGGACTGGTGTTCAGCTCCTCCTTGTATCGGTAAGCGTCGCTATCGCGGAGGTATTTGGACACCTGGAAGATGGCTCCGGAACCGTTGGCCATGACATCCGAATTCAGGTCGGCAATAAAGAGGGCATTCATTGAGCAGCCGGCGACGCAGGCGGGAAGCTGGCCCTTTTCCGTGTAGTGAGCGCAGAGGATGCACTTGCCGACCGTTCCCTGTTGCTGTGGGACGGGGAACTCTGGCATAGGGTTGGGATAGGGTGCCGGCGGAGTGGGGGGCTTCTTGTAGTTGAAGTAGCGCGCCTCGTAGGGGCAGGCGACCATGCACATCCGGCAGCCGATGCACTTGCTCTGATCGACCAGGATGATGCCTTCAGGGTTCTTGAAGGTGGCGCCGGTCGGGCAAACCTTCAAACACGGAGCGTTCTCGCACATCATGCAGAGGCGGGGCATGAAGGACTTCAGACCCTGGTCATCGACGAGAGTGAAGACCTTGATCCACTCCTGGTCTTTGGCGAGGTAGTGGGTCTTCTGGCAGTCGACCTGGCACTGGTTGCAGCCGTCGCAAAGGCGCATGTCGATCACCATGCCCCACTGGCGGTTGGTGGTCGTTGCAGAGGCTTCCTTGATTGACTCCGGACGGCTGGCGACCGGTATCTGGCTAAGCGGAATGACTGTTACGGCGGCCGCCATACTGGCCGCTGCACCGAATCCGCCGAGCACGCGTCGGCGGGACCACGACCGGCTGTTCGCCGTCGTGGCAGGATTACCGGGCTCGCCCATGTACTCCCCCTCGTATGATCCGGGTCTAGATTGGCCAGGAGCCCTCTCTTTCCCCTTGCCAGAGGTAGGCTCCTTGAGTCCGGGCGCTAGCTTAAGGGCCGATCGGTACCACCAGAAGGGTCACAGGGCTGTATCACGATAGAAATCATCAATACAGGAATATAAGCGTTAGTCATTGAATCTGAGCCCATAGGCGCTGTGAATGACGTGATATATTGCAGAGAGCCATACGATTAACCTGCCCTGAACTATCACACTTTCCCCACTAACAGCTTCGTCCCGAATTATTCGTGTGACACTAATAGACGTGACGGGTCGATAACAAAAGAGACACGAATAGCTCCCGGCACTGACAGGGTCGAAACAAGAGGCGGGTTGAGTTGCCGAAGGTTGCATCGGACGGGAAGTGCCGTGCACGGCGTCCTGGTGAAGGTGCCTTGTGGAACCGGCGCGGCCCTTGCAGAATCGATGCACACAGCACTGGAGCAGCCAACATGGCCTACGACAACATCCTGTTCGAGACCGACGGGCGTCTCGCCTTTATCACACTCAACCGGCCGGAGAAGCTCAACGCGCTTTCGAATGACCTTCGCGGTGAACTGTTTCACGCGTTGAAGGAGGCGGAGGCGAACCGGGAGATCGGGGTGATCGTGCTGCGCGCGAACGGCCGTGCCTTCAGCGCAGGTTACGACCTGACTCCATCGCGGGCGGCGGCGGAGGGATCGCCGTATGTTCATCCCCGGTCGCACATGCCAGACACGGGTACGACCCATCCTGCGCACTACGACTGGTCGCGCCATGTGTTGATGGCGAACTGGATGATCTGGGAGCTGGCGAAGCCCGTCGTCGCACAGGTGCAGGGCTACTGCCTGGCGGGTGGCACCGAACTGGCAACGTTTTGCGACTTCCGGATTGTGGCGGAGGACGCGCAGGTCGGGTACCCCCCGGTCAGGGCGATGGGCTCGATGGACATCATGTGGGCTCCATGGCACCTGCCCATGACCAAGGCGCGCGAATTCGCCTATGTCGGCGATTCGTTCTCAGGACGCGACATGGCCGCGATGGGGTGGGCGACGTATGCCGTTCCAGGGAGCGAGCTTGCGGGATTCACGGAGAAGTTCGCGCGACGCATGGCGAACATCGACAACGACATGCTGATGTACTCGAAGCGATCAGTGAACCGCCAGTACGAGGCCATGGGTATCCGCACCGGGCTGATGTCTGGCACTGACGTCGAGGCGATGAGCAAGCACCGTCCGGCGGCGCAGGAGTGGAATCGGCGCCTGCGCGAGGAAGGGCTGAAGGCCGCACTTGAATGGCGTGATGGGCCGTTCCGGGACTTCCGGGGCGCCAGTGCCGCGGCTCCGCACGAACGGCCGGTGGCGGGGCAGAGCTAGAAGCTCTCCCAGCGATACCCCGACTCGGTCTTCCGGAGGCGGCCGAGGGTCAGGATCGGGAAGTGGCCGCCGGTAATCACGGCGTTCTTCTCGACTGCCAGTGCGGCAATCTTCGCGCGTGACCGCTCTGAGGCGGCGCGGTCGACATCGACGCCCGGGATCCAGCTGTGATGTTCCAGGTGTGCCGGGTGATGGGCTGCGTCGCCGAGGATTACCAGGTGCTCGCCCTGCGAAGTAAGCATGACGGAGCAATGCCCCGGCGTGTGGCCCGGTGTGGGAATCATGGTGAGTGACCTGGAAACTGCAAACTCGCCATCAAAGGGTTGCAGGAGGCCGGCCGCCTTGAGTGGGGTCATCGTCAGCCGGGCGCCGGCGCCGCGCTTCTCGGCTTCAGGCGACGGGTCCAGCCAGTAGTCGAGTTCGGTGCTCGAGACGTAGACACGGGCGTTGGGAAAAGTCGGGGAGTTTCCTTTTGCGGGGTCGACGTCCCAGCCGCAGTGGTCGAGGTGGAGATGCGTGTGAACGATGGTGTCCACGTCGGCCGGCTTCACGCGCAACTCGGCGAGGCGGACCATGAGTTCGCCGCCCCCGGCGACTCCCATTCCCTTTCCAGGGGCGCCGAGGCCTGAATCGATCAGGGTGGTGTGCGAGTCGCCGCGAACCAGGAACGTGCCGAAGTTGAATGGGACTGGCTCTTCGGGCCGGGAAATCCCAAGAGCCTGCGTCCATTCGGCGACATCGACGCCCTGGAAGAAGCCGCCGAGGGCACGGTCGGGCGCGCCATCGCTCAGGGCGGCGATTTCGAGTCCTCCGATATGGAAGGTCTGGCTGAGTCGGGACATGGTGGCGTCTCCTGAGTGGCGGTTTCCTGATGATAGGGCCTCACCCGGCAGCATCCATTCCGCACACGGGGGGGGGTAAATGCCTCTGGCACGGCCGAAGCCTTTACGTTAACGTAAAGGCTAGAGTGTGATACTCGCGGGAAAGGCAAGGGAGTACTGGATGGGAATGTGGCGGGGGGGCATGGGTGGCCCCGGTGGCATGCGGATGCGCCCCCAGAAACCGAAGACCTCCAGCTGGCGTCTGTTTGTCCGCGCGGTTGGCCTGTTTCGGCCATACCTCCTGCCCACGGCGTTCCTGCTCGTTCTTATCGCCGCGTCGGCGGTACTGAACCTCTTCCCGGCGCTGATCATTGGCGCGATTGTGAACCACGCCCATAAGGGCGGGGATATTTCGAAGATCGACCTGCTCTTTGCGGGCCTCCTTGCCGCCGTTCTTATTGCAGGCCTGCTCGATGTCGCGTCCGGTTACATCAACCAGGTCATCGGACAGGGAGTCATGGTCCGGCTGCGTGAAGCGCTCCACGACCACCTGCAGAAGCTTTCGATTCACTTCTTCACGCAGACGCGTACGGGGGAAATCCTGTCGCGCGTGACGAATGACGTCACTTCGGTGCAGCAAGCCGTCACCGGAACATTCACTGACTTCGTCACGAACCTGATTACCTTTGGGACGTCGTTCGTATTGATGTTCATGGTGGAATGGCGGCTGGCGCTAATGGCGGTGGTAATCCTTCCGCTATTCACGTGGCCAACCATCCGGATGGGGATGATCCAGCGGCGGTTGCAGCTCGAGTACCAGGAAGAGACCGCACGGATGGCGGGCCACCTGGAAGAAACTCTCTCGATTTCTGGGATGATGCTGGTCAAGACCTTCGGGCGGCAGGAACACGAGTCCGGGAAGTTCCGGGAGTCGAACTACAGCCTGCGCTCGCTCTCGATCAGGCGGCTCGTCGCAGGGCGGTGGTTCAACTTTGGAACCGGGCTCTTCGGGGCGCTCGCGCCGGGTGTCGTTTATTGGTTTGGCGGACGCGAAGCTGTGGGCGGGCACATCTCCGCCGGGGAGGTCGTCACCTTCGCCCTGCTGACGACGCGCGTCTTTCAGCCATTCACGGCCATTGCCCGAATCAACACGACGCTGCTCACCTCGCTTGCGCTCTTCGAGCGAGTCTTCGAGTACATGGATCTCCCGATCGAAGTCGAGGAGAAGCCGAATGCCGTTTCATTGAAAGAGATGGACGGGCGAATCACGTTCGAGAACGTGACTTTCTCGTACGCCGCGGGCGGGGCGCCGGCGATTCGGAACATGTCGTTCGACATCCCGGCCGGCAAGATGGTTGCGCTGGTTGGGCCATCCGGTGCCGGCAAGACCTCGGTCACTTACCTAATCCAGCGCTTCTATGACCCTCAGCAGGGCACCGTACGGCTCGATGGGCATGACCTGCGAGATCTCACCCTTGGTTCGATTTCCCGCTCGGTAGGCGCGGTGCTGCAGGACACGTACCTCTTTCATTCGACGCTGCTCGAGAACATCAGGTACGGGCGGCTCGACGCGACCGGCGCCGAAGTGTCCGACGCGGCTGCCACCGCCGGGCTGACAGACCTGGTTCGCCGGCTCCCGGAGGGGATTGAGACGGTGGTAGGCGAGCGCGGCTACCGGCTCTCTGGTGGGGAGAAGCAACGTGTTGCGCTGGCGCGGGCGATCCTGAAGGACCCACGGATCCTTGTACTCGATGAGGCGACAGCGTCGCTGGACTCGCGGCTCGAGCGCGAGATCCGCGAGGCAACGGCCAAGCTGGCGGAGACGAGGACGACGGTGGTCATCGCACATCGTCTTTCCACGGTCGTGCGGGCCGATGTGATCCTCGTGATGGACGAAGGCCGGCTTGTGGAGCAGGGGACTCACGATGAACTGCTTGCGCACGAGGGTCTCTATGCATCCCTGTACCGCGAGCAATTCGTCGTCGATTGAGTGACCGGGCATACTGCACTGGGATCGCTGAGGAAGACGAATGGCCGTAGATCCCCTGACCGGTCCAGGATCGGCCGGTAAACCGGAGAAGCGTCACCGGTTCTCGGCACTGAAGAACCGGGACTTCGCCCTGCTCTGGAGCGGGCTGCTTGTGTCGAATACCGGCACGTGGATGCAGACGGTCGCCCAGGGGTGGCTGATCATAACGCTCACCAATAGCCAGGGCTGGCTCGGGGCGGTGTCAATTGCGCGTGCGCTCCCATATCTTGTCGTACCGCCCATGGGGGGCGTGCTGGCGGATCGAATCGACCGGATCGCGCTGCTGAAAGTCACGCAGGCCCTCTCGCTGATTCTTGCGGGGCTGCTGGCCGTGTTGACGATTGCTCACGTCATCACGGTCTGGGAACTGATGTTGCTCGCGTTCCTGAGCGCAGCGGCCAACTCGGTCGACCAGCCGACGCGGAACGCGCTGATACCCGACCTGGTCCCAGAAGCGGACCTGATGAACGCGATTTCCCTCAACTCGATCACATTTCAGGGGGCAGCTCTCGTTGGTCCGGCTATCGCAGGTGTCCTTGTGGCCGTGATTGGGTTCGGAGGCGTCTTCCTGCTGAATGCCATCAGCTTCCTCGCTGTGCTCTGGGCGCTCTACCTGATGCGGTCAGTGAGCCAGCACGAGCGCAAAGGGACTTCGTTGCGCCAGGAGCTGGGGGCGGGGGTGACCTTCATCATGAGGACGCCGCTGATGATCAGCCTCCTGTTCCTGACTGGAGTGTTCAGCATCTTTGGGCGCTCCTACACGACGCTGATGCCTGCGTTCGCGAAGCAAGTGCTCCACCTCCACGCATCCGGTCTCGGTCTGATGTACTCCGCACCGGGACTTGGGACACTGGTGGGCGGCTTCATCCTGGCATCGGCAGGGGATGTGCGACGAAAGGGGACGCTCCTCCTGGGAGGGGCGATCTCCGTGTCTGGGCTGCTGATCGGTTTCGCGCTGTCTCCCGCGCTGCTGCCAGCCCTCGTGATGCTCGCCGGGGTGGGTGCGATGACTACCATCTATAGCGCGACGAATACGACGCTTCTGCAGGTGAACGCGCCCGGACCGATGCGCGGTCGCGTCATGAGCTACAACACCGTGGCACTGCTTGGCCTGGCGCCGCTCGGTGGTGGCATCTCAGGTTTCCTCGCTGAAGTTGTGGGCGTGCGCGAGTCGCTGCTCCTCGGTGCCGTCATCGTCGCGGTCGTATCCGTTGTCTTCTACTGGATGACGCCCCACATCCGGGCGCAGAACGCGCTGGTGGTGGCAGCGGCGTCCGAAGGGGCCGCAACTCGATAGGTGGCTGTCCCCTCTCCGGGGTCCCCGCGCAGCGCCCGATCGCCTGTCGCTGGTCAGGACCGCAATCCCTCGACTGCGCGTCGCATCCGTTGGAGACCTTCGTTGAGCATGGACCGTGGACAGGCGAAGTTCAGGCGAGCGAACTTCTGGCCCGAAGGCCCGAACTGGGAACCCGCATTCAGGCCCACGCGGGCGTTCTGAAGGAAGAAAGCGGCCGGGTCCTCGATAGGTAGAGCGCTGCAGTCGAGCCACGCAAGGTAGGTCCCTTCGGGGGGCGCGCAGCTGACGCCCGGCAGGTGGTCCCTGACGAAGTTGGTCACGATGCGCCGGTTCCCATCGAGATAGTCGATCAACGCGGCCAGCCATTCGTCGCCGTCTCGATACGCGGCCATAGCGGCCGTGTAGCCGAGGATGTTCACGCCGGAAATGAGACCCTTTCGCTCCGCGGCAACGCGGGCGCGGAGGTCTGGATTCGGGATAACAGCGACGGCGCATTTGAGGCCCGGGAGGTTGAAGGTCTTGCTTGGAGCCATGAAGGTAATGGTTCGCGCGGCGACGGCGGGGTCGAGCGACGCGATCGGAATGTGGACATTCTCGGGGTAGACCAGGTCGCAATGGATCTCGTCCGAAATGATCGTGAGATCGTGTGAGGCTGATGCTTCTGCCATGCGTTCCAACTCGGGCCGGCTGAAGACCCGTCCGGTGGGATTGTGAGGGTTGCAGAGCAAGAAGATGCGTGTTGACGGTTTGATCGCGCCGTCAAAGGCTTTCCAGTCGATTTCGTAGCGTCCGCTGCCCGCCTGAACGAGAGGCGCTTCGTCACGCCCCAGTCCGTGGTTCTCCGGGCAATGCAGGATGGGGCCATATGTGGGGGTGTGCATCAGGATGCTCTGCCCCGGTGTGGTCAGTGCCTTGACCGCCAGGTTAAAGCCATTGATGACCCCGGGGAAGAGAACGACGGCCTCCGGTGCTACATCCCAGCCGTAGCGGCGGCGAATACGACTGGCGACAGTCTCGAAGAATGCCGGTTGTTCCTGGCCGTATCCAAAGAAGCCGTGCTCGACGCGGTCTCTGAGTGCGTGAATGATGACGTCGGGCGAACGAAAGTCCATGTCCGCCACAAACATGGGGATGACATCGGGCGGGTAGCGGTGCCACTTCCCGCTCTCGGTGCCCGTGCGGTCGAAGGCGGTGTCGAAGTCGTAGTTCATCGACGCCGATCTTGCGCTGCGTGCCGCAGAATGCAAGCCGTGGAAAGGGGGCTACGCGCGGGCCGAGCGGGTGATAAGCATTCGGCCGCAGCCTTCTTCGACCCACCCCTGCGCGAGGCGGAGCGGATCGGCCAAGTCGGAGTAGAGGATGCCACGTCCGCGCCAGCTCCTGAGTTCCCAGCCCTGGGGAACCTGGACAAGGTAGAGCGTGAGGTCGGACTGTTCCGGATCGGTGGCCACTCGGTGCCGAGGTGCGGGCTTCGCCGGTTCTTCGAATGCAGCGGGGGCGCTAGAGGCGAACTGCGTACGGATCGCACCTGCGATGGCTTCGGGTTGCTCTACGACGTACATCGACCGCTCCATTTCAGAGGGGAAATTTGGGTGTCGCCGCGATGCAAGAGACACCGGGGAAAGTATCGGGTGTTCCCTGATGGAAAGGCGGGATGCTGGAGGAGGATCCTTAACCTATGTTAAGAACAGCTGAGGCTGGATCACCGGCGCGAATCTGCGCCTGGTGTAACGATGTGTTGCAGGCCGGCACCGCGCCGGTAACACACGGAATCTGCGAGAGCTGCGAATCCGCATGGAGCATGTCAGCTCGCAAGATGCAGCGAGGCGGACTCGGCGATGATCGCTTCGCTCTGCACGTCACGCGGGCGGACGAAGGCTGGGAGCTGCGGAGCCGTGACGAACGGGGAATCATTTTCCCGACTTACGCTGCGGCGATGGAGCTTGCCAGGACGTGGATGGAAGACGGGCACCACGTGGTTGTTCCCCTCCCCGGTTCCCC
>DATCGT010000124.1:0-3676 GCA_036508775.1 Tepidiformaceae bacterium
GCACCAGGGCATCGAGCGAGCCGAAGACGATCGCCATCGGGGAGGTGATCTTCTTCACGGCCTCTGCCATGCCGCCCCGCTCGGCCGTGGTACGGGCCGCGGGCCGACGTGGATTGCGCTGGGCCTCGATGCGGGTGGCGGTGGAGCGGATGCGGAGGTAGCGCTCGTACATCCGTGGCTGGCTCTTCTTGAACTCCTCGGTGAAGGAGTTCCCGGTAGGCAGGAAAATGACGTTGGGGTCGAGCGGCGCTGCGCCAGCGGGTCCGCTGCCCGGGGCGGGAGCAGCGGCGGCGACGCCCATGCCGGACGGGATGAGTGAGAGTGCGTCGCCGGGGTGGCGGGTCGCCCAGCGGAGGAGCGTGTTTCCGCCCATGGAGTTGCCGGCGAGGATTGGCCGCTGGATCTTCATTGCCGCAAGGAAGCCTTCGAGTTCGTCAGCGCGGTCGGGCTCATCAGCGTCGCGGGGGGAATTGGATGAGTGGCCGTGGTTCACGCTGTCGTAGGCGATGCAGCGGAAGCGGTCGCGGAAATGGGCGAACTGCTGCCACCAACCTTCACCGCAGGAGCCGTTGCCGTGAAGGAAGACCAGCGGCTGGCCCTGACCTTCCTCGTGGTAGTAGATGTCGGTCAGTCCAACTTCGATCCAGGGCATGGCTCGTTCCTGCGCCGTTGGGGCGGTGAACCGCTCGCGGCAAATCGTTGAGGGCCGGATTGTACTCCAGACTCGACCGGGCTACCGCACGCGCGACGGAATGCCCGCGAGCCTTTAGGCTTCGCAATGCATTTTCGATTTACCCAGAGGTACGTATGACTGGAGACAATAACCTCCCGATCCCGCCGCCATCGCCGGACGATGTCCTGTTCGAGAAGTTCGACGGCGGCTACGCGGTGATCACGCTGAACCGGCCGGTCGTGCTCAACGCGATCAACTGGTCCATCTGCCGCTGCCTGAAGGTGGCACTCGACAAGGCCGAGGAGGATGACGACGTTCGGGTTGTCATCTTCACGGGTGCGGGTCGGGCCTTCTGCGCTGGCGGCGACATTCAGTCGACGCCGCCGACCGATGGCCTGCCTTCGCCCTCGGCGTTCGACCTGCAGATGCGGCTGTGGGACTTCCCGAAGCCGATTATCGGTGCTGTGCGCGGCCATGCCGTTGGCCAGGGCCACGAGCTCTCGGCGATGTGCGACATCACGATCGCGGCGGACGATGCGAAGTTCGGCGAACTCCAGATCCGGCACGGGTTCGGGCCTCCCGTCCTGATCTCGCCGTACATGGTGAACCCGAAGCAGGCGAAGGAACTGCTCCTGCTCGGCGAACAGCTTGACGCCGAACAGGCGATGAAGCTGGGGCTTGTGAATCGCATCGTGCCGGGCGAGAAGCTCATGGACGAAGCGATCGCCATGGCCAGGAAGATCGCCGGACTCAACCAGAAGACGGTCCGGATGAACAAGATTCTTGTGAACCGGACGTATGAACTGGCCGGCTTCAAGAGCGGCCTGAACTATCGCAACGACCCGGCAATCAAGGAGATGGGCGGCGCCCTTGGTGGTGGCCGCGACGCCAACGAGCACCTGCGCGTGCTCCGGGAGAAGGGCTGGGAGGCGTTCCGCGAGTCACGGGACGCTGCCTACAAACAGTAGAACCATCCGGAGGTCGCTTTCACAGAGAGTGTAAGCAAGGCCTGTGGACTGACCCGCGAAGCCATGACAGTCACTGTCATGGCTTCGTTGATCTTCGGGGTGGGTGCGGTCGCGAGGGTGCCACACCTGCACGACTACCAGGTGAGGACGGCGCAGGCGCTGCTCGTCGGAATGCCGGAGGGTCGCGGAGCGACCTTCACGGTGATGTTTCCCAGGCAGGCAGGGAAGAATGAAGTCGCCGCTGTGTCGTCGCCTGTCTCCTCCTGGCACCGCGTTTCGCGGGGGGACCGTCGTGGTGTGCGCGCCGACACTCTATCCGCAGGCGGAGATCAGCGAGGAGCGTTTGCGCCGGGTGCTCTCGTTCACCGAGCGGCTCTTCCCCGGGTGTGCGATGCGCATCGATGGCAACGTGATTCGTGTCGGGCGCGCTTCCGCGATCTTCCTGAGCGCATCACCGGCGGCGCACGTTGCGGGGCATACGGCCTCGATCGCCCTGGTCGCGGACGAAGCGCAGGACATCGACCAGGACTGGTTCAACCGCCAGTTCCGACCGATGGCTGCTTCGACGGGCGCGCCGACGGTGTTACTGGGCACGCCGTGGAGTGGCCAGACGCTCCTCGAACGCGCGGCGGATCTGAACCGCACCCGCGACGCGACGGTGGCGTGGCCATCGAAGCGCCACTTCCAGGTGCGGTGGCAGGATGTGGCGGCCGCCGCCCCGCCCTACGGTGCCTACGTTGGGAGCGAGCGTGAACGGCTCGAACCAAACCACCCGCTGTTCCTGAGCCAGTACGAACTTGTCGCGGCGGAGGGGGTGGGGAGACTGTTCGGGGCGGTCCATCTGCAACTGCTGGAGGGCGATCATCCCCGGCTACAGGCACCTATCGGCGGGGAACGCTACGTCGCGGGGTTGGATGTCGCAGGTGAGGGCGCCGGCGGTGACGCCACAGTGTTGACCATCGGGAGGGTGGTGGAGGAGCGTTGCGAAGTGGTCCGCCACGTCGCCTGGAGGGTGGCCTAGTTCGGCCCAGCTTGAGAAGCAGCGAGGCCTGGTCGTCGAACGATTCATCTTTGGCCGAGCGAGCAAAGCGGAACTCGGGTTCGCGATGCTTGCGGCGGTCGATAGAGGCGATCTGACGGTGTATCGCGATGACGGGACTGAGGAGGCGGTCGCGTGCTGGCGGGAGTTGCGCGAATGCCGTGCTGACTTTCCCGGGCATGGGCAGATGACGTGGGCAGCGCCCGCCGGCGGCCACGACGATTACGTGGCGAGCCTCGGGTTGTGCCTGCGGGCAGCGGTTGGGCTGGGCGCGCCGCGGGTCGCGATGGGGCGGTCGCGGGGCTAGGAATCGGCGTAGGAGACCTGGATCCGAGCCGTTCGGACGGTCTTCACACCCGTGGTGCGGGAGCATAATGCGGTTGCGGGCACACGAGGAGCGAAACCCATGAGGTACTGGCTCGGACTGGCGGTCGCCATCGCCGTCGGGTTTTCCGCAGCTTCGGCCGAGGCGCAGACGCCATCGCCACCCGCAACTCAAACTCCATCGCCAACGGTCGCGGCAACCAATACGCCTGCGCCAGCGGCGACTGCAACGCCGACGACGGTGCCCGTCGCGCCGACACCGACGATCCAGGCAATTGCGGCGCCGCCGCCGACGGGAGACTTCATCCTCGACCGTGCCCTTTCGGCGATGGCCGGCACGAATCCTGACGACGTCTCGCGGAGTATCCACTTCCTGAGGCTGCCCTGTGATGGCCCGAATATTCGATGCCCCGCAGGCCAGCCGATCGGCACCTATGTGGATGGCATGTGGGTGGTGGCGTGCCAGCCAGCATTCGTGCTCGCCGGCTCTCCAGTCGTAGCGGAAGCCGAGCGTTACTTCCTATCCTCACGCCAGTCACTCTTCGCCGTGACCGAGCAGTTCTTGCCGAACGAGGCCCAGTTCGAGGCGTTCTACCTGCCGGGATCGGTCGCGCTTCACGATGGGATGGGGATCTTTGGGTTTCAATATCCCTGTGGCACGACGAGCATGAG
>DATCGT010000125.1:0-9361 GCA_036508775.1 Tepidiformaceae bacterium
GCCACCGAACTGCGCCTTACCACCCAGCGGCTGCTGGGTGATCAGCGAGTACGGGCCCGTGCTTCGTGCATGGATCTTGTCCTCGACAAGGTGGATGAGCTTGAGCATGTAGATGTACCCGACGGTCAGGGGCTGGTCGAAGGGCTCGCCAGTCCGGCCGTCGTGGAGGATCGTCTTGCCGAACAGCGGCGGCGCGATGCCGGTATCGCGATAGATCTGCAGCGCCTGCTCTTCCATCTGTTCGATCGTCTGGTTCTTCTTCAGCTTCCCGCCGAGTTCGATATGCATGTCGGTGAGCCAGATCTCGAGACAGGCCCGCTTCGCAGCCCCTTCAACGGGGTTCACGAAGATGGGGTCCGGGTCGGAACCCTTCTCCTTCAGCCATGCACAGGCCCGGTCGACGTCGAAGCCTCGGTCGCGCGGATCGATGTAGTACATCGCGCCCGACTCGATCGCCATCCAGGCGCGCGCCAGGGAGTCGTCCAGCGCGGCGTCACTCGCTCCGTCGAACACCGGCGTTACCGCCCGGAAGCCGAGCGTGCTCGCCGCCCAGCCGAGATGCGTTTCCAGCACCTGGCCGAGGTTCATGCGGCTTGGCACGCCGATTGGATTCAGGATGATGTCGATTGGGGTGCCATCCGGCAGGTAGGGCATGTCCTCGCGCGGGAGTATCCGCGAGATGACACCCTTGTTGCCGTGGCGGCCCGCCATCTTATCGCCTTCGGAAAGCTTCCTCTTCTGAGCGATGCTCACGCGGACGAGCTTGTTCACGCCAGCCGGCAGGGACTCGTGGTCCTCGCGGCTGAACACTTTCACGTCGATGACCTTGCCGCGCTCACCGTGGGGTACGCGCAGGCTTGTGTCTTTCACTTCGCGGGCCTTCTCACCGAAGATCGCGCGAAGCAGCTTCTCTTCCGCGGTCAGCTCGGTCTCGCCCTTTGGCGTGATCTTGCCGACGAGGATGTCGCCCTCACGGACTTCGGCACCGATGCGGATGATGCCGTCATCGTCAAGGTCCGCCAGGCTCTCATCACCAACGTTCGGGATGTCCCGGGTGATTTCCTCGGGGCCGAGCTTCGTGTCGCGGGCCTCAACTTCATGCTTCTCGATGTGAATCGAGGTGAACTTGTCCTCGCGGATCAGGTTCTGGCTGATAATGATGGCGTCTTCAAAGTTGTAGCCTTCCCAACTCATGAAGGCGCAGAGCACATTCTGCCCGAGGGCGAGTTCTCCGCCCTGCGTGCTGGAACTGTCGATAAGGGCCTGGTCCTTGATCACCCGTTCCCCACGGAAAACCAGTGGCCGGTGATTCAGGCAGGTACCCTGGTTCGACCGGGTGAACTTCGTGAGGACATACGTCTTCTCGCCGAGGTCAGGGTCGTCGTACCGGACCACGATGCGATTGCCGGTGGCTTCGAGGACTTCCCCCTCGCCTGCGGCGACCATGACATGCCCGCTGTCGACAGCCGCCCGCCGCTCCATACCGGTACCCACGAGTGGGATCTCCGGCCGGACCAACGGTACCGCCTGGCGCTGCATGTTCGAACCCATCAGGGCTCGGGTGGGGTCATCATGTTCGAGGAAGGGGATCAGTGCTGTGGCCACCGAAACCATCTGCTTCGGGGACACGTCCAGGAAGTCCACTTCTTCGGGCTGTACCAGCCGAAAGTCTTCGTTGAAACGCGCTTCAACGCGGTCCTGCACGAAGTGGCCTTCGCTGTCCATCTCTGCATTCGCCTGGCCGACAATGAACTTGTCTTCCTTATCGGCCGTGAGGTAGGCGACTTCTGACGACACGAACGGCCGGATCGGAATCATCCCGCCGACTTCGGCACAGCTCTTCGCAATGGCCTCGTCGATCCGGTCGCCGACCTTCGCCAGCACCTTCCCGCTCGAGTCCACGAGATCCTCACGGAGGAATCGCCCGATCAGCTGTGGCGCGTCGGAGGCGAATTCACGGTAGACGCGCCGGTAGGGCGTCTCAATGAAGCCGTACTGGTCGAGCCGTCCGTACGTCGCGAGCGAGCCGATCAGTCCGATGTTGGGGCCTTCCGGCGTCTCAATAGGACAGATGCGCCCGTAGTGGCTGTGGTGGACGTCGCGAACGTCGAAGCCGGCGCGGTCGCGAGAAAGGCCGCCGGGCCCGAGGGCGCTCAGGCGGCGCTTATGCGTCAGCTCTGCCACCGGGTTCGTCTGGTCCATGAACTGCGACAGCTGGCTGCCGCCAAAGAATTCCTTCATCGCCGCGACGACCGGCCGGATGTTGATCAGCGCGCTCGGCGTCGCCTCTTCCGGGTCGGTGATCGTCATGCGCTCGCGGACGACACGCTCCATCCGGAGCAGGCCAACGCGGAACTGCTGCTGGATCAACTCACCCACCGCACGGATGCGGCGGTTGCCGAGGTGGTCGATGTCATCGTGGTGTCCGCGACCATCAGTGCCGCCAAGACCGTTATTCATCCGCACGAGTTCGCGAATGATGTCGATCAGGTCTGAGGGCCGGAGCCAGCGCTGTTTTACTTCGTCGGCCAGGCTGAGCCTGCTGTTGAGCTTATGCCGTCCCACACGCCCGAGGTCATAGCGCCGCGGGTTGAAGAAGAGCGTGTTCACCAGTGACCGCGCGTTCTCCAGCGTGGGCGGATCGCCCGGCCGGATGCGACGGTAAAACTCGAGCAGGGCTTCGTGCTTGTTGCGGCTCGTGCTCGGCTCTTTCGAAATCGTCGTCTCGATATAGCGGGCAACGTCGCTGGTATCGACCTCGTGGAACATAGCGAGGATGCGCTCGTCGGTTCCGAGCTCTGTCTCCAGCTCTCGAAGTGCGGCATCCCGTGCCTTTTCGTCTTCCGGACTCCGCGACAATTCGGACCGGTCGAACGCGTCAAAGTACTTCTGGAACCGGGGCACGGTACGGTCGCCCGCGAGCAGACCGGGGACGTCAATCGCGCGCGCGAGATTCGACACGGGAATCTTGCGCTTGCGGTCGACCTTCACCGAGACGACGTGGCGGTTCGAAGTTTCGAACTCCAGCCAGGCGCCGCGGTTCGGGATCAGCTTCGCAAAGCACATGCGCCGGCCGCTGGCCGGGTCATGTTCGATCGTGTAGTAGACACCCGGCGAGCGAACCAGCTGGCTCACCACGACGCGCTCGGCGCCGTTAATGAGGAAGGTGCCCCCCTGGGTCATCAGCGGGAAATCGCCGAAGAAGAGGCGCTGTTCCTTGATCTCCCCCGACTCCTTGATGCGCAATTCGACATCAACGAAGAGCGGGGCCGAGTACGTCATGTCGCGTTCGCGACACTCGTCCTGCGTGTGCTTGGGTTCTCGGAACTCGTAATCACCGAAGACGAGATCCATCTTCGAACCGGTAAAGTCCTGAATGGGAGATATCTCGTCGAGCAGTTCGCGGAGACCTTCGCGCTTGAACCACTCGAAACTGTCGATCTGGATCTTGATGAGACTGGGGATCTCCAGGACGTTCGGGATTCGGCCGTACGTCTGGACCTCGAGAGGGACAAATGCTCCCCCTCGCACCACGTCACGCGTAGTGGTCATCCTGTGGCAACTCCTTCAGGACCTATGGCGCAATGAAATTCTGAATAGACCGATGTGGAATAAGGACCGCGTTGGGCACAGCGAGCCGTCTAACTACGTTACTGCCACTTTACAGCGCCGTCAATAGCAACTATCGCAGCCCTTGCCGGTCCGATGAAAAACCGCGTTGACGCAGAGAAGCCGCCTTTCGGCGGCTTCTCGTTATGTACGTTTGGGCCGGCTATCGCCTACGCGACAGGCACCGGCTGAAGCACGCATTCGATGGTGAGACCACCATCGTCGTCGGGCTTCTTGTCGACCACGACCGTGTCACCGGGACCGAAGTCGCCAGACAGCAGCATCTCGCTGAGCTTGTCCTCGATATGGTCCTGAATCATGCGGCGAAGAGGGCGCGCGCCGAACACCTGGTCGTAGCCCTTCTCGCCGAGCCAGTCCTTGGCCGCGAGAGTGACTTCGAGGGTAATGCTCTTGGCCGCGAGTTGCTTCTCCACCGTCCGCAGTTCCAGGTCCACAATCTCGCGAATGTTTTCCCTGGTCAGCGAACGGAAGACGACCGTGCTGTCGATTCGGTTCAGGAACTCGGGCTTGAAGACGTTCTTCAATTCCGCGAGCACCTTCTCCTTCATGCGGCTGTAGCGGTCCTCGTGTGTCTTGAGTTCCTCGGACGTCACGGCAAAGCCGAGGTTCGAATCCTTCTTGATCAGGTCGGACCCGACGTTCGAGGTCATGATGATGATGGTGTTCCGGAAGTCGACCTTCCGCCCCTTCGCGTCGGCCAAGCGGCCTTCGTCGAAGATCTGGAGCAGCAGGTTGAAGACTTCCGGGTGAGCCTTCTCGATTTCGTCGAGCAGGATCAGGCAGTACGACTTCCGCTTCACCGTGTCGGTGAGCTGGCCGCCGTCGTCGTAGCCGACGTAGCCTGGAGGGGCACCGACCAGTCGCGAGACGGTGTGCTTTTCACTGAACTCGCTCATGTCGAGCTTAATCATGTTGTCCTGCGAATCGAACATGAACTCGGCAAGCTGCCGCGCCAGTTCGGTCTTGCCGACGCCGGTCGGCCCGCAGAAGAGGAACACCCCGATGGGGCGCCTTGGATCCTTGAGCCCTGCCCGGGCGCGCCGGACAGCGCGAGCGACCGCTTCGATCGCTTCGTTCTGGCCGATCACCTTGCCCCGGAGCGTCTCCTCCATCTTGAGGAGGCGTGCACTCTCTTCGCTGGCGATGCGGCTGACGGGGATCCCGGTCCACATCGATATGACTTCCGAGATGTCTTCATCGGTGACAACCGGGGTGGCAATGCCTTCTTCGCCCTCTTCCCAGTCGCCCATCTCCGAGATCTTCTCCTGGAGCTTGAGCTCGCGGTCGCGAAGTTCAGCGGCGTATTCGTACTGCTGAGCAGCGCTCGCCTGTTCCTTCTCGCGGCGAAGGCTTTCGAGACCCTTCATCGCTTCCTTCAAGGAAGGAGGCGTCGCCGCGCGGCGGATGCGAACCCGGCTCGATGCTTCGTCGATGACGTCAATCGCCTTGTCCGGTAGCCAGCGGTCGATCACATAGCGAGCCGAGAGCTCCGCGGCCGCGACGAGCGCGGCATCACTGATCTTCAGCTTGTGATGTTCTTCGTAGCGCGGCCGAATCCCTTTGAGGATCTCGACTGTCTCTTCGACCGAAGGCTCTTCAACCACAATTGGCTGGAAGCGGCGCTCCAGCGCTGCATCCCGCTCGATGTGCTTGCGGTATTCATCAAGGGTCGTCGCCCCAACGCACTGCAGTTCTCCGCGCGCGAGTGACGGCTTCAGGATGTTCGCGGCGTCGACGGCGCCTTCAGCGGCCCCGGCCCCGACGAGCATGTGGAGCTCGTCGATGAACAGGATGCAGTTGCCAGCACCCTTGATTTCTTCGATGACCTTCTTCAGGCGCTCTTCGAATTCGCCCCGGTACTTGGTGCCCGCGACGAGCGAGCCAATATCGAGCGTAAGAAGGCGCTTGCCCTGAAGCGTCTCGGGCACATCGCCGCTGACGATGCGCTGGGCGAGCAGTTCCGCGATAGCGGTCTTGCCCACGCCAGGCTCCCCGATCAGCACCGGGTTGTTCTTCGTGCGACGCGAGAGGATCTGGACGACGCGCTCCAGTTCATTCGACCGGCCGATGACCGGGTCGAGCTGACCGTTACGCGCTGCCTGCGTCAGGTCGATGCCCAGCTGGTCGACCGTAGGCGTCCGTGTCGCCGTCCGCGCGCCGGCACCCGCACCAGCTCCGGCCGCCTGCGGCTGGGACTGGCTCAGGATGCGGGTCGTCTCGGCGCGTACACGCTCGAGATTGACGCCGAGGCTTTCGAGGACGCCCGCGGCAATGCCTTCGCCCTCGCGAACGAGGCCGAGGAGCAGGTGTTCGGTGCCGATATAGCTGTGATTGAGGCGGCGCGCCTCGTCGACCGCGAGTTCAATGACCTTCTTGGCGCGGGGCGTCAGGCCAATTTCGCCGAGGACCGTCCGGTCGCCTCGACCGATGATGAACTCGACAGCGGAACGTACTTTGTTCAGTTCGACGCCAAGGTTCGCGAGAACCTTCGCGGCGACACCGTCCCCTTCGCGGACCAGTCCGAGAAGGATGTGCTCGGTGCCAATGTAGTTGTGGTTGAAGCGGTGTGCTTCTTCCTGGGCAAGGGTCAGCACCCGGCGGGCCCGTTCTGTGAACTTATCGAATCGGTCGGCCATTTAGGTCCTCCCAGCCCCGGTGCGACTACGTTCCAGCGGTCGCACCCTCCCCGGCGTCAGTCTCAGCCTCGCCCGTTTCGGGCGCTGCCTCGACTGTGTCCTGAGCATCCCCCTCGGCTTCTGATGATGTCGCCTCGGTGGAATCCTCAATTGGCTCCGTAGAACTCCCTGTTTGCGCGAGCGGCGAGAATGCCGAGCCGGGCTCAGCGTTCTCAAGCGCCTGCGCAAACGCGTGGGCAAATGCCGAAACGGGCTCCGGATCCCTTGCGACGGCCTGTTCGATGGCCTGCGCAGCGGTCCGCTCCGCATTCCTCTGAGCGGGCGTCGGCATCGACTTATCTCGTTCCGGGAGACCGAACTGCTCCCGCACATCGTCGGGATAGTCAATCACGGCGCCATTCCCGTCGAAGACAAAACCCATCGCTTCCGCGTCGTTCCGCGCCTGGCGGAGGCTCAGCCCAAGGCGATGGCGGTCCTTTTCGATCCGGACCAGCTTCACCGGGACGACGTCGCCCTCTTTCACAACATCCTTCGGATGCGTGATGCGGCGGCTCGAAAGCTCGGAGATATGAATCAGCCCTTCGACAGGCCCGTCCAGCCGGACGAACGCACCGAACGCCATCAACTTCGTGACGCGCCCGATGAGAATCTGGCCAATCACGAAACGGTCGACCGTGCTGTCCCACTTCTCTGGCTGGGCGCGCTTCAGCGAAAGCGAAATCTTCTTCGCTTCGCGGTCGACCTTGAGGATGTACGCCTCAACTTCGTCGCCGACGTTGTAGAGGTCCTTCGCCTTCTTGCCGCGCTCCCAGGTGAGCTCGGTCATGTGGGCAAGGCCATCGGCGCCGCCGAGGTCGATGAAGACACCGAAGTCCGTAATCGACGACACGCGGCCAGGGCGAATTTCGCCCTCCTTCAGGTCGTCGAGGATCTTGTCCTTCTGGTCCTTGCGGAACTCGGCCATCGCCGCTCGTTCCGAGAGAATCACCCGGTTCCGCTTCCGATTGAGTTCAATTACCTTCAGCCGAATTGGATTCCCGACGAGTGCGGCAAGCGCCGACGCCGCGTCCGGGTCATCCCGGCGAACGCTGTCGACCTGCGACAGCGGGACAAACGCGTTGACCCCATCGACATTGACCAGGATGCCGCCACGGTTGTGGCCGGTCACCTGGGCATCGAAGATCTCGCCCGATTCGAAGCGTGCCTGGAGCGTGTCCCAGCCCTCTTCGCCGCGTGCCCGGTCCAGCGACACAATCGCGTGGCCTTCCGCGGATGACGGCTGCAGGACCATTACACGAACCGTGTCGCCGGTCTTGAGCTTCGTTGTTCCATCCGTCCCGAGCGAAATCATTTCGCTGGGCGGGATCAGGGCTTCGGTCTTCGTCCCGACGTCGATGATCAGGCCGTCGGGAGACGCGCCCATGACCATTCCCTCGACGATTTCGCCCCGGCGAAGGTAATTCGGCTGGGCGGCCTCAGAGTCGAGGAGTGCCCCCATGTCCATTTCCATGTCGGCTGGCTGGGGGTCTGGCTGGGCTGTTTCTGTTGATGACAAAGGTGGCTCCGATGGGGGCAGACCCGCTAAAGGGAAGGCCCGGTTTGATGGGATGTGGCGCCAGTCGATTGTAGCAGCGCCCGATCGTTCTGTGGAAGCAAACAGGGGCCCGCGAGCGGTCTCCCGCATGGAGCTCCCGTTCCCTTAACCTGCAAACAAAAAAACCGCCTCAAAAGGCGGCTTTATCGATTGACCGGCGGCGGCCTATTTTCCCACCTAGTTGCCCGGGCAGTATCGTCAGCGCTGAGGCGTTTCACTTCCGTGTTCGGGATGGGAACGGGTGGAGCCACCTCGCTCTAGCCACCAGAGATGTCAGTATCACCCGGCCGCCGCACCCGTGCAAGTCCTCCCGTCAGATCCCCGCGCTCGCCCCGATCACCCGGCCGATCGCGAAAGTCAGGGCCGCCGCCGACAGCCCGAACGCCAGCATTCGCGCACCGGAGAAGATCACGTTTCGCCCCGTAAACAGGGTCGTGATCGCGCCTGACGAGAACAGGCCCAGGCCCGCCGCGGCCGCACTCAGAGACACCCCCCCGATGCCACCGATGAAGAACCATGGCAGGACGGGCAGGATCGCCCCAACACTGAACATCGCAAACGAGCTGCCGGCCGCGACCCACGGATTACCGGATTCTTCCGCGGACATCCCGAGTTCCTCGCGAACCAGCGTGTCGAGGGCTGTCTGCGGACTGGCCACGATGCGCCTGGCAGTGGCCCTGGCATCGGCTTCGCTCAGTCCCTTCGCCTGGTAGATAAGCGACAGCTCCTCCTCCTCTTCCTCCGGGTTCGCGAGGAGCTCTTCCCGCTCGATATTCACCTGCCGTTCGTACATTTCGACGCTGCTGCGAACGCTAATCCATTCGCCGAGAGCCATCGCGAAGGATCCCGCGAACAGGCCGGCGATCCCACTCAACAGAACGACGGTGCGACCCGGGTCCGCACCCGCGACACCCATGACAAGGCTGAGGGTGGAGACGAGTCCATCGTTTACGCCGAGCACCGAGGCGCGGACTGCGTTGCCGGAGGCGTTACCGTGCCGTCCCTCCGCCCGAGCGATGTCCGCGCCGGTGACCGGTTCGGTGTCCTTCGATAGTTCCCGGAAGACGCGGGCGTGCTGCCGCTCATCGGCCGGGAGATTGGCTTCCACCGCCTCGGGCTGGCTGTCATACATGCCGGTCGCATTCGATTCCATCATCGACACGATCGGCGAAACCGCCCTCGTACCGAAGCGGCGCGCCAGGAACCCGATGAATCGAGTACGAAACGACGGCCGGTACTTCGGCACGTCGGCGCCTGCCTCTCGCAACTTCTCTTCCCAGAGGGCCAGGTGGCGAAGCTCCGTCTTTCCTAGCCGTTCATAAAGATCTTTCAGGTGAGGATCGGATTCCGCAGCGGCCAGCAGGCGGTAGAGTTCGGCGCCGTCCACCTCGTCCTGGTAGTTCCTGCGGAAGCGCTGGATGTCGGATTCGCTGGAAGCAGTTTCGCGGTTCGCCTGATCGGTCATTCAGGCAGTCTAGCAGCGAGCAATCGCGCTTCGCCC